>NZ_JBYVYK010000020.1:0-86844 GCF_058148405.1 Mycobacterium sp. DHQP2018-32-09
GGCCGCCGCGCCCGGCTGGCGTCGCACGCCCATGCACCAGCGCGCCGCCTGCCTGATCCGCGCCGCGGCCGAGGTCGACGCGCACGCCGAGGAGTGGGCGCGCGAACTCGCCCGCGAGGAGGGCAAGCCCATCGTCGAGGCGCGCGGCGAGGTGGGCCGGGCCGCCCAGGTCCTGCGCTACAACGCGCGGCACGCCGATGCCGCGACCGGCGAGATCTTCGCATCCCCCCGCCCGGGGGAGAAGATCCTGGTGGAGCGGACGCCGGTGGGCGTCGTCGCCGTCATCACGCCGTTCAACTTCCCCATCGCCATCCCGGCGTGGAAGATCGCCCCCGCCTTGGTCTATGGCAACGCCGTGGTGTGGAAGCCGCCGACCAGCGTGCCGCTGCTGGCGCTGCGACTGGCCCAGGCGCTGCAGGCCGCCGGGCTGCCCCAGGGCGTGCTGTCGCTCGTCCACGGCGACGGCGACGTCGGCCGCTGGCTCACCGAGCACGACTCCGTCGACGCGGTGACCTTCACCGGTTCCACGCCGGTGGGCCGCGCGCTGGCGGGTTCGTGCGCGACCCGCGGCGTGCCGGTGCAGGCCGAGATGGGCGGCAAGAACGCCGCGGTGGTGCTGCCGGACGCCGACCTGGACCGCGCCGTCGCCGAGGTGGTGGCCGGCGCGTTCCGCTCGGCAGGGCAGAAGTGCACGGCCACGTCCCGCGCCGTCGTGCACGGCGCCGTTTCCGAGCGGTTCCTGTCCCAACTGGGCGACGCTGCGGCCGCGCTGCGCGTCGGCGACCCGGAGGACGCCGAGAACTACGTGGGTCCCGTCGTCTCGGACGCCGCCCGCCGCCGGCTGGACGCCGCGGTCGCGCGCGCCGTCGACGGCGGCGCCATCGTGCGGGGACGGGCCACGCTGGACGGCTCGCTCGCGGGGCACTACGTGGCGCCGACGGTGCTGAGCGTCGACTCGCCCGCTGGAGAACTGTGGGACGAGGAACTGTTCGGCCCGGTGCTCGCCGTGACGGTGGTCGACGATGCGGAGGCCGCGATGCGGGCGGCGTCGGCAGGCCCGTATGCGTTGTCGGTGGCGGTGTTCACCGCCGACCTCGGTGCGGCCATGACGGCCATGGAGGAGTTGGGCACCGGCATGGTGCACGTCAACTCCGAGACCGCGGGCGCGGATCCGCACGTGCCCTTCGGCGGCAACGGATCCAGCGGTTACGGCCCGCGCGAACAGGGCACCGCGGCGCGGGACTTCTTCACCACCACGAGGACCGTCTACCTGAAGCCCTGACGTCGACAGGGCGGCCCGCTGAACGCCCAAGGCCCGCAGCCACCTCCCCCTCGGGTGGCTGCGGGCCTGGAGCGGTTCCGTCAGTCGGACGTGGACTTCGTGCCGGTGCCCGACTTCTCCGACGCACCGGACTTCTCCGACGCACCGGACTTGTCCGACGTGCCGGACTTCGTTGCACCCGAACCGGTCTCGCTCGCCGTGCCGGTGCCGGTGCCCGTGCCAGTCGAGGACGTCGCGCCACTGCCGGTCGAGCCGGAGTTCGTCGACCCGGTGGCGCCTCCCGGCTCCACCTTGTTGCCACCCTTGACGTCGGCGCCCTTGGTGCCGGCGGTCTTGTCCGTGGTGGGCTTGGCGGTCGGCTTGGCCGGTGCCGTGGCCGTCGCCTCCTTGGTGGCGCCGGTACCGGCGGTGATGGTGCCGGTGGTGCCGGTGGTGCCCGTGCCGTCCGCGGGAGTGGTCGAGTCGGACTGCTCGGTACCCGTTGCCGGCGTGGTGCTTTCACCGGTGGGCGTGGCGTCCTTGGCGCCGGTTTCGGTGGTCGCCTTCGCCGGCGGCGTGGACTGCTCCGCCGCGCCGGTGGTCAGTGTCACCGTCTTGGCCGCGACGTCGGGAAGTGCGGCCGGGTCGGCGGCGGTGCCGGCGGCGATGGTCGCGGCCGGCGTGATGGCCGTCTTGATGATGTCGAGCAACGACTGGATGGCCCCGAGCGGGCCCGACGTGCGAACGACGATGTTGCCCTGGTCGTCCAAGGTCAAGTCGGTGCTGCTGAGCCAGCCGCCCATGAGGACCTTGCTTCCTGCGGGAAGCAAGGGGACGAACTGCGCGAGGTTGGGACCGTAGCCACCGTTGAGGACGCCGTCCAGAACGGTGGCGGGAGCCGTCAAGATGGCATTGGCCACCGCTGCGATGTCGCCGGAACCTGCTGCGTTGATGACGTTCTGAATGGCGGCGCCGATCGCGCCGGGCGTGCTGATGAGTGGTGAGATGAGGCCACTCACCAGGAGCATGGCCGAGAGTTCGTCCTGCCCGGTGATGCCGTTGATCACGTTTGCGAAGTTCTGCAAGGGTTTGGCGAGGGCGGCGCCCAATGCCGGGATGACGCCCTGCAGCGGCAGTGCCACCCCCAGGGGTGCGGCGAGCAACGTGTTGACGGCGCCCTCGACGTTGCCGGTCACCAGTTGGTTCGCCGCCGTGAGCACCGCGGCGGGGACCTTGCCCAGGGCGTCGACGATGTTGGGACCCGCAGTCTGAAGTGCCTGACCGAGTGCGTCGAGGCTGGCCTGCTGGTTGGCGAGGATCTGCTGCAGGACCTGTCCGGGCAGCGCGTTGGCCGACAGGGTCTGGTAGTTCTTCCAGGCGTCCTGGAACACCTTCTGGTACACCTCGAGCGGGTTGACGGCCGCGGCGAGGCTCACGTCGAACGCCCGGATCGCGGGTAGGGGCGCGTCGGCCAGGTGGACGGCGGGCAGCTGCACGTCGGGCAGCGGCGCGGCGGCAGACGCGGCGAATACGCTTGCGCCCACCAGCGCGGCGCCGAGCGCGGCGCGCGGACGAACGGCAACTTGCATGAGAGACCCCTTGTACTGTGTGGTCGCCGTCACCGGCGGAACTTACTTGCGAGTAATGTCACAAGTAGCGATGACTCAATCACCGTTGCGGCCCCCTGCCCATCGCACGAATTGATGATCTTTGGCAGGTGGCGCAGCCACTTCGCTGGCATCGCGGTGGCGCCCCGGCCTACGTGATCCGACGTGCTCGCGATCCGTGCCTGGCGCGTTGCCAGGGGTGCCACGACCGCGGCCCGTGACGCCCGGTCCGCCGCCGCCGTCGCCGCCGCGCGGCGGCCGACCGTGACATCGACGTCAATATCGTTCGTTCGCGTGAGGCGCGTTGCTCGGCGCCGGATTCGTCGTGCGTCGGCGCCAACGGCAACGTGCATAGCCGGACTAGTCACCGTTGCGGGGCCCTACGGTGCGCCGACGTAAAGGCGGGCCACCGAAACTTACCTTTGGGTAATGTTTTCGGTCATCATGATCAGTCCCCGCTGCCGCGCACGGAATCCCTCGGCGGACCCCGGCGTTATGCCGTGCGTCACGTCCGCCCGGGCGTGCATCGAGGCGTCGGGATCGAGGGCGAGATGACCCGCTGATGGCGCGTGTCACGCTTCGGGGTCGCAGCGACCCGATGGCGCGGGCGCTCGGCGCCGTCGACCGAGCCGCCCGCACCGGACAGGGGGCGTTGCTGACGGTGACGGGCGAGCCCGGAATCGGGAAGTCCGCGGTGCTGGCCGAAATCGTCGAACAGGCCGTCCGGGCGGGTTTCGCGGCGGGTAGCGGGAAGGCCGAGCAGGGCGACCAGATCGCCCCCGGGGCCCCGCTGCTGGTCGCGTTGCGGTCCGGGCCGCACCCCCTGTTGCCGCGCGAGGCGTTCGAAAGCCTTGCGCCGCTGTACGACCGGCCGCTGTGGCTGATCGATCGGATCAGCGCGCTGCTCGAGGAACTCGCGGTACACGGCCCCGTGCTGGTGGCGATCGACGACCTGCAGTGGGTCGATCGGTTGACCCGGTTCGCGCTGCGCGTGCTGCCCGCCCGACTGGCCGGATGGCCCGTGGTGTGGGCGGTGGCCAGCCGGTGGGCGCCCGCCGAGCCGTTGAACGACGTGGTCGCCGGTGCCGACGCGGCCACCACGGTGACACCCGTGCCGTTGGGGCCGTTGACGAGCGCCGACATCGACGACATGGCGGCCGACCGGCTGGGCAGGCCGCCGTCGGATGCGGTGCGCCGAGTGCTCGCCGGCGTGGGCGGCAATCCCTTCTGGGCGGTCCAGGTGCTCGAGGGACTCACCCGACGGCACCAGCGCGGCCAGGGTCTCGGCTCGGACCTGGCGGCGGGCGTGCGGGCGCGGCTCGACCAGGTGGAGCCCGAGGCCGTCGCCCTCATCGAACTGGCGGCGATCTGGGGTAAGCCGCTGCCCGCCGAGGACGCCGCGCACCTGCTCGCCGACGTCACCGGCGGCCACCTCGGTCCTGCGGTGCGCGCCGCCGTCGACGAAGGCCTCCTCGGGGACGCCGACGGCGAGTTGTTCTTTCCCCACGATCTGGTCCGCGAGGCGGTCTACACCGACATCCCTCCGGCGCGCCGCCGTTCGCTGCATCGCCGGTGCGCCCGCTACGTCGTCGCGGGCGGAGGCTCGGCGCTCGCGGCGGCCACGCACTTCCTCGCCAGCGCCGTCCGCAACGACGAAGAGGCCGTGGTGGCGCTGGAACAGGCGGCGGGCGAGTGCATGGTCTCGATGCCGGACCAGGCGGCAGAGTTCGCTCAACGGGCCTTCGCGCTCTGCGACGAAGGCGATCCGCTGTGGGTGGTGGCCGGGTTGCGCAGCGCGCAGACGCTGGTCGACACCCAGCGGGAGGGCGAGGCGCTCGCGATCGCCGACCGCCTGCTCGCCGTCGCCACCGATCCCGTCGAGCGCGCCCGGATCGAACTCCAGGCGTGCCGCGCGCTGTGGTGCCTGGGCGACTGCGATCGGATGGAGCGGCGCGCGGCGGCCGCGCAGGCGATCGAGGACGTCGACGACGTCCTGCGAGCCCGGTTGGCCGCCATTCGGGCGCTCGCCGCCACCCGCACCGCGGCGGCGCCGCACGCCGAGAGCATGGCCGTCACCGCGCGCGCCGACGGGCAGCGCGTGGCCGACGAGTACGCCCAGCGGCTCGCGCTCGTCGCGCTCATCGAGACCGCGCGCAACGAGGGCAGGCACCGCCTGGCGCTGGACCGGTTCACCGATCTGCGTCGGCTCTCCGACACCGCCTACGAGGCCGAGGAGATCCGCACGCTGCAGCACCTGGACCTCTACGACGACGCCGAGGCGATGCTGGCCAAGGTGCGCGAGGCGCACGGTGGCGGCGGCGCCCTGCCCTCGGTGCTGTACGCCCAGATGTGGCAAGACCACAACCTGGGCAGGTTCGACGCCGCCGAGACCGGTGCCACCACGCTGTTGCGGCTTGCCGACGAGACCGGGAACACCGGGTTCGCCTTCAACGCCAGGTTGGTGCTGGCGATCGTCGCGAGCCACCGCGGCGAGCCGGCCAGGGCGATGGCGCATCTGACGTCACTGACCGGGGCGTGCGCGGCGTCGGCGGAGTCGCCGCGCCATCGGTTGGCACTGGCCTGGTTGCACGCCGGAACGGCCGATGCGCGGGGCGCGGCCGAGATGCTGCGGCCCCTGCTCGACGGCGCCGACCGGTTCCGGGATTCGTGGCCGTGGTCGCCGCCCTGGATGCGTGTCCTGGCGCGCGTCGCTCTGGACGCCGGCGATCGCGCCCTGGCGGGGGAGGCGGCGCGCATCGCCGACCTGGCCGCCCGGCGCAACCCCGGGGTGGCATCGCTGGAAGGCACGGCCCGCCACGTCGCGGCCCTGCTCAGCGGTGACCCGGTGGATCTGGACGACGCCGTGCGGGTGTTGCGTTCGTCGCCGCGGCCGATGTTGCTCGCCGATGCGCTACGAGACCTCGGCGAGGTGCTGCTGGGCCACGGCCTGACCGATCGCGCCGTTCCGGCGCTGGTGGAGGCGGCCGGCCTCTACGAGCGCCTCGGCGCCACCAGGGACGTCCACGTCGTGTCGAAGACGTTGCGTAGCAGGGGCATTCGCCATCCTGGCATCGCGACGGCGCAACCCCGGCCGCACAGCGGTTGGGCGGCGTTGACGCCGACCGAGCTGCGGGTCGTCGAACTCATCGGCACCGGACACACCAACCGGTCGGCGGCGACCGAGTTGGGTGTCTCGCCCAACACCGTGAACACGCACCTGCGCGCGGTGTTCCGCAAGCTCGACGTGAAGTCTCGCGTGCAGCTGACCATCGTCTACCGGGAGCGCGACGCGCAAGCCGACGCCACGCCCTGACGCACGCTCGTGAGATCGCTGGGTATTACCTACTGAACCCAGAGTGACCGACGTCACGCTCCCGAGCGGAAGGATCCCCGCGGTGGCGGCCTTACCTCCTGTGGGAGCCGGGCGAGGCGGCCCGAACCAGACTCGAGGAGACGGGCGGACACATGACGACACATGCGGCCACGGCGGACGGCGACCTTCGCGACGCGGGAATGCCGGCGCCGCCCCTGCCCGACGTGGTGGCCGCCGCGAGCGCCCCGGGGCAACGTCTCACCGGCGTCCTGGAGACGTTGGTGCGCGGCTACGCCGACCGGCCGGCGCTGGCCCGCCGCGCCACCGAGGTGGTGACGGATCCGGAGACGGGTCGTCGGCGTCGCCGGCTGCTGGCGGACGTCGAGACCACGACGTACGGCGCACTGTGGCAGGACGTCGCCGCCGTGGCCGCGGCGTGGTCGAACGATCCCCAGCCGCTCCGCGAGGGCGAGTTCGTGGCCACCATCGGATTCTCCAGCGCCGACTACCTCACCGTCGATCTCGTCACCAGCTACCTGGGCCTGGTCAGTGTTCCGCTGCAACACAATTCGCCGGCATCCCGGTTGCAGCCCATCTTGACCGAGGTGGCGCCCGCGGTGTTGGCGGTCGGGGCCGACTACCTCGACCTGGCCATCGCCGCCATGGTGCCCACCGTGCGGCGCGTGGTCGTGTTCGACTACGACGAGCGCGTCGACGACCACCGCGACGCCATGCTCCGGGCCGCCGAGGCCCTCGGTGACTCCGTCGACGTCGAGACCCTGGACCATCTGATCTCCCGCGGGCGCACCATGACCGCCCCACCTCCGTTCACCGGCGCGGATGACGAGCGCCTGGCGATGATCCTGTACACCTCGGGCAGCACGGGCCTGCCGAAGGGCGCGATGTGGACCGAGCGCATGTTGGTGCTGCTGTGGACGTCGTCGTTCTTCGGCGACGGCGACGTTCCCGTGGCCAACGTGAACTTCATGCCGCTGAACCACCTCGGCGGCCGCATCCCGCTGGTGTCGTCCTTCCAGGCGGGTGGCACGAGCTACTTCGTTCCCGAGAGCGACCTTTCGACGCTGTTCGAGGATCTGGCGCTGGTCCGCCCCACCCAGCTCGCCCTGGTGCCCAGGGTCGTCGAGATGCTGTATCAGCGCTACCAGACGCGCGCCGACCGGTTGCACGCCGACGGGCTGTCGCTGCAGGCCGCCGACGCCACCGCCAAGGCCGAACTGCGCGACGGCCTGCTGGGCGGCCGCGTGGTGACGGCGTTCGTCAGCACCGCACCGCTCGCGGCCGAGATGCGGTCGTTCGTCGAATCCCTGCTGAGCGTGCATCTCATCGACGGCTACGGCCTGACCGAGGTCGGCGCCGTCACCCGCGACGGCGTCATCAGTCGTCCGCCCGTGCTCGACTACAAGTTGATCGACATCCCGGAGCTGGGTTACTTCACCACCGATCGGCCGCACCCCCGCGGAGAGTTGCTCGTCAAGACCGCCACCGCCACCCCCGGGTACTTCAAGCGGCCGGAGGTCACCGCCGAGGTGTTCGACGCCGACGGGTACTACCGCACCGGCGACGTCATGGCCGAGATCGCGCCGGACCATCTGGTGTACGTCGACCGGCGCAACAACGTGCTCAAGCTGGCGCAGGGCGAGTTCGTGGCGGTCGCCAACCTGGAGGCGGTGTTCGCGAATGCGCCGCTGGTGCGGCAGATCTTCGTCTACGGCAACAGTGAACGAGCCGCACTGCTCGCGGTGGTGGTCCCCACCCCGGAGGCGCTCGAGCGGTACGCCGGTGACCAATCCGGTCTGCGCGCGGCCCTGCACGACGCGCTGCGCAACACCGCGCGGGCCGCCGAATTGCAGTCCTACGAGGTGCCCGCCGACCTGCTCGTCGAGGACCAGCCCTTCACGGTCGAGAACGGCCTGCTCTCGGGTGCGGGAAAACTGTTGCGGCCCAAGCTCAAGGAGCACTACGGTGCTCGCCTCGAACAGATCTACGTCGACCTCGCCGAGTCCCGCGACGACGAGCTGCGCGCACTGCGGGAGGCCGCACGAGACCAACCCGTCCTGGACACCGTGACGCGGGCCGCGCAGATCCTGCTCGGCCTGCCCGGTGACCCGCCGGGGTCCGGGGAGCGCTTCACCGACCTTGGTGGCGACTCCCTCTCGGCGCTGACGTTCTCCAACCTGCTCGGCGAGATCCTCCACGTCGACGTCCCGGTGGGCGTGATCATCGCGCCCGCGACCTCCTTCGCCGCGCTGGCGGACTTCGTGCAGACCGAGCGCGGCTCCGCGGGGCGCCGCCCCAGCGCCGCCGGCGTCCACGGCGCGCCGATCACCACCATCACCGCTGCGCAGCTGCGACTGGAGGCGTTCCTCGACGAGGCCACGCTCGCGGCGGCGCCGACGCTACCCGCCCCGACCGGCACGGTCCGCACCGTGTTACTCACCGGGGCCAACGGGTACCTGGGTCGCTTCCTGGCGCTGGAGTGGCTGAATCGCCTGTCGCGCAGCGATGGTCGGCTGATCGCGCTGGTACGTGGCGCCGATTCCGACGCGGCGTACCGCAGGCTGGAGCAGGCCTTCGACACCGGAGACGCCCAACTGCTGCAGCGGTTCCGCGACCTGGCGGCCCGCCACCTCGAGGTGATCCCCGGAGACGTGGCCGAACCGCGGTTGGGACTCGACGGCCCGACGTGGGAACGCCTCGTGCACGAGGTGGACGTGGTGGTCCACCCTGCCGCGCTGGTGAATCACGTGCTGCCCTACGACCAGCTGTTCGGCCCGAACGTGGTGGGCACGGCCGAGGTGATCCGGCTCGCCATCAGCGGCCGCATCAAACCGGTGACGTACCTGTCGACCGTCGCCGTGACGATGGGCGTACCCAACTTCGTGGAGGACGGCGACATCCGCACCGTGAGCGGCCGCCGCCCCGTCGACGCCGGGTACGCCAACGGATACGCCAACAGCAAGTGGGCCGGCGAGGTCCTGCTGCGCGAGGCGCACGACCTGTGCGGCCTGCCGGTGTCGGTGTTCCGCTCCGACATGATCCTGGCGCACAGCACCTACGCGGGTCAGCTCAACGTGCCAGATGCGTTCACGCGCCTGCTGATCGGCGTGATCGCGACCGGGTTGGCGCCCGCCACCTTCTACCGCGGCGACGGGTCGGGGGCACGGCCGCGGGCGCACTACGACGGCCTGCCCGCCGATTTCGTGGCCGAGGCCATCACCACCCTCGGCGCCGCGGGCGGCACCGGATTCACGTCCTATGACGTGATGAACCCGCACGACGACGGCGTCTCGCTCGACGTCATCGTCGACTGGCTGGTCGCCGCGGGCATCCCCATCACGCGGATCGACGACCACCAGGAATGGGTGACGCGGTTCGAGGCGGCCCTGCGGGCTCTGCCCGACGGGCTGCGGCAGCGGTCGATCCTGCCGTTGCTCGACGCCTACCGCGCCCCGGAGCAGCCCGTGCGCGGCGCCATCGCGCCGACCGAGGTGTTCCGCGGGGCCGTACGAGCGGCGAAGATCGGTGTCCAGCACGACATTCCGCATCTCGACGAGTCGCTGATCCGCAAGTACGTCGCCGACCTGAGGGCGTTGCAGCTGGTGTGACGGCCGCCGGAGCCCGCCTCAGGCGGCCCGCTCCAGGTCGAGCAGCTCCCTCTTGACGGCCGCACCCCCGACGTACCCGCCGAGGGTGCCGTCGCTGCGCAGCACACGGTGACAGGGCACCACCACGGGCAGGGGATTGGTGGCACACGCGGTGCCAACCGCCCGAACCGCCTTGGGATTCCCGACGGCGGCGGCGACCTCGGCGTAGGTGGCCGTGTGGCCGTAGCCGATGTCGGGCAGCGATCGCTGCACCCGCGCGCGGAAGCCGCCCGACAACGCATGGTCGAGGGGCACGTCGAACGTGCGGCGCGTGCCTGCGAAGTACTCGTCGAGTTGGCGCGCCGGCTCGTCCAGCCGCGCGGGGGCCGCCAGGATGCGGCTGCTCACCCGGGCGGCGAGCGCGTCGAGCACGGTGTCGAACCCCTCGCGCTCGAACGCGACCCGCACCAGTCCGCTCGGAGTCGAGGCCAGCAGCAGCCGTCCGACGGGCGTGTCGACGGTGCGGTACGCGACGTCGAGCAGTCCGCCGTCGGCCGCTGCCGCGGCGACCTTGCCGGCCAGGCCGGCGAGCTGGTCGCGGGTGATCGGGAACGCCTCGGCGAGTTCGGTGTTCACGGGGTGCCTCCTTCGGTGGCGAGGGTGATGCGCAGGGTCTTCATCCCGTCGGCGGCGGCGCGGCGCACGGCCTCCGGGGTGCTGCCGAGCAGTTCGGCGGTCTCGGTGTGCGGCAGCCCGCCGAAGTAGTGGTAGGCGATGGCCAGACGTTGCCGCTCGGGGAGGCGGGCCACGGCGGCCCATACGTCGTCCGACGGGGTCGGCGGTGGTGCCCGGTCGGGCAGGGTGGCGGTGGGTACGGCGTGGCGGGCCCGGGCCCGGGCCGCGTCGATGGTCTTGCGTTGGGCCACCCGCACCAGCCAGGCCTCGACGTTGGTGTCGTCGGCCAGGTCGGGCCAGTGTCGCAGCGCCGCCAGGAACGTCTCGGCGGCGGCGTCCTCGGCGTCCGCACCGGGCCCGAGGGCGGCCGTGCACACGCGCAGCACGGTCGCACCGTGCCTGCGCATCGCCCGTTCGAACGGAATCTTCGCTGTCATCACCCCGTAGACGCGCGGTCCACGCCGAACGTGAGGTGGACGTGCCGAGGATAGGCGCAGCGGCACGCGCGCGGTGGGGGTGGGCGGTGACCTTGCTAACGAATGGGTCGCGGTTCGGCGTCGGCGCTCGCATCTGCGGCGGCGGCGTGGTGTCGTGGACGGTGATGTCTTCGACTCGAGCGTTCGGACTTGGCCTCGCGACGGCGGCGGGCGCGGTGCTGCTGGCGATCGGCGTCCCCGCCGCGGTCGCCGAACCACCGGCCACCGACGACCAGGGATACGTCGACTCGACGGCGCGGTGTGCCCTGCCCGCCACGGCGGTGACCTTCGGTGCCACCAAGACCTCGCGCATCGCGATCTGTCGGGACACCGACGGTGACTACCAGTACCGCGGGGTGCGCATCCGTGACGGCGCCCGGCTGATCTTGCCTGCCACGCGCAACGCCGACGGGGCGTACCTCGCCGAGAACGGCCCCATCCACTACCTGATCACCTCCGAATCGCTCGTCGTGAGCGAGAACGAGAAGGTGGTGCGCGAGGAGGCGTGGGTCGACTTCCGCGGCCCCGGCGCAGCCAGTTCGGCGGGGACGACCACGTCGGGGAGCAAGCCCACCACCTCGACGTCGACCACCCCGCTGCCCCCGCCGCTACCCGCCGAGGTCGGCGGCACCCGCTGACCCGGGCCCGCGGCTTCCGCGGCGACGAGACACGTTTTGGCCGTCCTCAGGCGGGCACCGTCGAAGCATGCTGACACGACGACCACGCAGATTCGCCGGCTTCCGCACCCACCCGGTGATCGGGTTCGCGCTGCGATTCGTCGCCGGCGTGCATGCCGGCCACGGCGTCGCCCACGGGGTGGTCAGCCCCGCTCAGCGCGGGGACGCGTCCGCATCGGCGGGCGGGTCCGAATCGTGGCGCAGATCGTCGAACCTCACGCTGACGCGCTGAGAACCCTTGACCCGCTCCGCCTTTGCCTTCTTGATGTAGGTCCGCCGGTCGGCGGTAGTGAGTTCCACGTCGTCGACGAACGGGGTCATCAGGGCCCGCGGGTGCAGCTTGTCGACCCGCACCACGTTGATCTCCGCGCAGATCACCAGGCACACCGACGCCAGGAAGAGGAAGGCCAGCAGGCCCAACACCAACGCGAAGACGCTGTTGACCGCGCTGGCATTGCGCATCACGCGGCCGACGTAGCCGGCGCCGAAGGACTGCAGCAGCTGCCACACGACGGCCGCGGCCAGGGCCCCTGGTAGCACCTGGCGGTAGCCGAGTTGCCGGTTCGTGGTGACGCGGAAGGCCACCAGGCAGATACCCGCGTTGATGATCACCGCGGCGGCCGTGACCCCGGTGGTCCCCAGCCAGCCCAGCGATCCGCTGACGCGACCGATGGCGGTCAGCGCGGTGGCCGTGACGGCCGCCGTGCCGAGCACCACCAGCAGCAGCAGACTGCGCAACCGGGACCGGAACGGGTCCGGACGGTTGCGGCGGGGGACCGCCCACACCGTGTCCATGGCGTTCTGCACGGCCTGGCCCACGCCGAGGCCGCCGTACAGCGCGCCCACGATGCCGATGACGACGGCCATCGGCCCGCCGCTGAGCCCCTCCGGCTGCGCCAGTTGGTCACCGATCACCGGGAACTGCGCCAGCGTCGACTGCATGACGCTGCTCTGCACGTCGGGATGACCGGCGAGCACCACCCCGAGCACCGTGGTGAGCAGCAGCAGCATGGGGAACAGCGACACGAAGGCGTAGTAGGTGATCAGCGCGGCGAGATAACCGCCCTGGTCGTCGACGTACTTGTAGACGACCGCGATCGTGAACCCGAGTGGCCGGTGGGTGCGTTGCAGTTCGTCGAGTCGAGCCAGCACCTACGTCACCCCACTCTCCGCTACCGCCCCGTGGGGAGACCGACCGAATCCGAGCCGGAGTACCCCGGCCGGCCGTTCGGCAATCCCGCGACCGAGGTGGCACCGAGGTGGCTCGGTGGACGGCTTAGTGGGCGGCCTTCTTGCCGAAGGGCAGCACGTGCACCACCGCGGCGACCAGGCCACCGACGACGACGCCGATCACCGCCGAGACACCGGTGTTGGCGAGCCAGGCCAGGACCCCGCCGACGCCGGGCACGGCGTGCTCGATGGCCTCTTCCCAGTGGTGCACCACCCCGTACGGCCAGTGCCAGCCGAGCGTGTCACTACCGACGAGCAGGATGTGGCCGCCGACCCACAGCATGGCGACGGTGCCGACCGCCGACAGCGTCGCCAACACCTTGGGCATGGCCGCGACCAACCTGCGGCCGAACCGCTGCGCGAACGCCGACGACCGCTGCGCGAGGCTCAGCCCCACGTCGTCCATCTTGACGATGAGGGCCACCACCCCGTAGACGGCGACGGTGATCACGAACGCGACGACGACGAGGATGATCAGTCGTGGCCAGAAGGACTGGTCGCTGACCTCGTTGAGCGCGATCACCATGATCTCGGCGGACAGGATGAAGTCGGTGCGGATGGCGCTGGAGGTCATCTGCTTCTCGGTGTCCGAGCCGTTCTGGCCGCCCGTGCCGGTGGGCGCGGCGTGCGCGTCGTGACCGCGGACGTACCCCCAGGCCTTCTCGGCACCTTCGAAGCACAGGTAGGTGCCGCCGAGCATGAGGATGGGCGTCAGCAGCCACGGCGCGAACTGGCTCAGCAACAGCGCCGCGGGCAGGATGAAGAGCACCTTGTTGCGTAGCGACCCGAGCGCGATGCGCCGGATCATCGGCAGTTCCCGGTCGGCGGTGATGCCGTGCACGTACTGCGGGGTCACGGCGGTGTCGTCGATGACGACGCCCGCGGCCTTGGCGGTGGCGCGCCCGGCGGCGGCGCCGACGTCGTCGATGGAGGCGGCGGCCAGCCGCGCGAGCGCAGCCACGTCGTCGAGAAGCCCGAACAGACCCGCACTCATGGGCCGAAGGCTACTCCCACAGCCGACTGTCAGCCCGCGTGGAGCCCGATCAGCGACTCGATCCAGCCGCGCGCGAAGTAGACCACGAAACCGGCGGTGACGACCCACAGCAGCGGGCTGACGTCACGCGCCCTGCCGATCGCCGCGCGGGTCACCACCCAGGCGACGAACCCGATGCCGATGCCGTTGGCGATCGAGTAGGTGAACGGCATGGCGGCCACCGTCAGCACCACCGGCATCGCGACCGAGAAGTCCGAGACGTCGATGTGCCGCAGCTGCGACACCATCATCACGCCGACGATGACGAGCGCGGCGGCGGCCACCTCGGTCGGCACGATCGACGCCAGCGGCGAGATGAACATCGCGGCGAGGAACAGCACGCCGGTGACGATGTTGGCGAGCCCGGTGCGCGCGCCCTCCTCGATGCCGGCGCCGGATTCGATGAACACGGTGTTCGACGACGACGACGTGGCGCCGCCGACGGCCGCACCCGCGCCCTCCACGATCAGTGCGGCGCGCAGCCGCGGGAAGTTGCCCGCCGCGTCGGAGAGCCGCGCCTCGCGCGAGAGCCCGGTCATGGTGCCCATGGCGTCGAAGAAGTTGGCGAACACCAGCGTGAACACCAGCATGACGGCGGCGAGCACGCCGATCCTGCTGAAGCTCGACAGGCTGAACTCGCCGATCAGCGACAGGTCGGGCAGCGCGAACGGTGAGCCCGACAGCGTCGGTACCGACAGGCTCCAGCCGCCGGGGTGATCGACGGCGGAGCCCAGGTGCCAGATGGCTTCCACGGCTACGGCGACGAGCGTGCCGACGACCAGGCCGATGAGGATGCCGCCGCGGATCTTGCGGACCACCAGCACCCCGGTGAGCAGCAGCGTGAAGACGAAGATCAGGGCGGGCACGGTCCCGATGGAGCCGGTACCGCCGGCCCCCAGTCCGACGGGTGGCGACGGCCGTCCCGTCGAGCCGACGAAGCCGGCGTCGACGAGGCCGATGAACAGGATGAACAGGCCGATGCCCGCGGTGATCGCGAGCTTGAGTTCCATCGGGACGGCGTCGAACACCATGCGGCGCAGGCCGGTGGCCGCGAGCAGCACGATGATGAGGCCGTTGATGACGACGAGCCCCATGGCCTCCGGCCAGGTCACCGTCCCGACGACCGTGGTGGCGAGGAACGAGTTGATGCCGAGCCCCGCCGCGAAGGCGAACGGCAGCCGCGCGATGACGCCGAACAGGATGGTCATGACGCCGGCGGCCAGCGACGTCGTCGCCGACACCTGGGCGAAGTCGAGCGAGTTGCCCTCGACGTCCTGGGACCCGGACAGGATGATCGGGTTCAGCACGATGATGTAGGCCATCGCGATGAAGGTGACGACGCCGCCGCGGATCTCGTTGGGGACGGTGGAGTGCCGCGCGCTGATCTCGAAGAAGCGGTCGAGACGGTTCATGGGGGCAACCCTAGGGTCGGCGGTCCGAGTTTTCGCGGTGGCATGCTGGTGACGTGGGTATTTTGTTCCGGTTGGCCGAGCTGTTGCTGCTGCTCGTGCCGCTGGCCGGCGCGTTGTACGCGGGGTGGCGGACGTTCCGCCGCGTCAACCCGGGGCGCCAGGAACCGGTCGCGTCGGCGCCACCGGAGCCGGTGCGTGCGGTCGATCCGGGCCGCGACGACGCCGTCCGGTGGCGCACCATCACCCGCACCGTCGACGAGCATGCCCGCACCGACACCCGCTGGCTCGACTACGAACTCGACGCCGCCAAGCTGCTCGACTTTCCGGTGATGACCGACGTCACCGATCCGCACGTGATGCGGTTCCACAAGGCCAAGCTGCGCGCCGACCTGTTGCGGCCGGCCCGCGCGGAGGACCTGTTGGACGACCGGGAGGCCGCCGCCGACTACCTGAGCGCCGTCCAGGACTACGTGACGGCGTTCGACGCCGCGGAGGCCGAGGCCATGCGGACGCGGCGCAGCGCGTTCTCCGGGGAGGCGCAGCAGCGCATCGCGCGGGCGCAGAGCCTGCTGCGCGTCGCCGACGATCCGTCGGCGACGCCGGGTGAGCGGGCGCGCTCGCTGCAGCTCGCCGACCGCGAGCTGGAGGGGCTGATCGTGTTGCCACGGGCCACCCGCGCCGGCATCGAGCGGGGCATCGCCGGCGAGCTGGACGGGTAGTCAGGCGAACGCGGCGCGAAAGGCCGCGAGCGCCTGCTCGCTGGGGGCGCGGTTCCATGCCTCCATGCCGACGGTGCCGTCGAAGCCGATGTCGCGCAACGCGTCGGCGATGGCGGGGTAGTGGATCTCGCCGGTACCGGGTTCGCAGCGGCCGGGCACGTCGGCGACCTGGATCTCGCCGATCGCCGGACCGCAGCGGCGCACCAGTTCGACGAGGTTCCCCTCGCCGATCTGGGCGTGGTAGAGGTCGAGCATCAGCTTCACGTGGGGGTGCCCGACGCCCTCGACGAGCGCCAGGGTGTCCTTGGCGCGGGCCAGCGGCACTCCGGGATGGTCGACGATCGTGTTGAGGTTCTCCACGCAGAACGTGACGCCCGCAGCAGCTCCCAGTTCGCCGAGGCGTTCCAGCGTCCGCAGCGCGGTGACCCACATCTGGCCGCTGGCCCGCTGTCGGGGGCGGGCGGCGTGGCCGTCGACCAGCTCGGCGGTGTGCAGGTTGAGCCGCGTGATCCCGAGGGTCTGCGCGGCCTCGATGCTGAGCGCGGCCGTGCGCACCACCTCGTCGGCGGTGTCGGGGTCGACGAGGTCGCCGTGCAGGTAGCCCGTCATCGAGGTGAAGGTGGCGCCGGTGGCCGCCAGCGCGTCGAGATCCTTGTCGTGCCAACTCCAGATCTCGGCGGCGAACCCGAGATCGTCGATGCGCCGGACTCTTTCGACGATGGGCAGGTCGCGAAACACCATCTCCGCGCATACCGCCAACTGGAAGCTCATGTGGGTCCTCGTTCGGCTTGGACGTCGTGCACACCTGGAAACGTCGTGCCCACATTGGTAGCAGTAGCCGATCCCGTGCAAGACGACGGCGCCGCCGAGGTTTTGACGCCGAGCGCAGCGGCTACGTTCGGCTGGTGAGCAAGCACATCGTCATCGCGGGCGGACACGGCAAGATCGCCCTGCTGCTGGAGCGCATCCTCTCGGCTCGAGGCGACTCCGTCTCCGGAATCATCCGCAAGCCCGAACAGATCAACGATCTCGAACTCGCGGGGGCCAAGGCCATCGTGCTCGACCTGGAGAACACGACGGTCGACACACTGGCCGAGCACCTGCGCGGCGCGGACGCGGTGGTGTTCGCCGCTGGCGCGGGGCCGGGCAGCGGGGCGGAGCGCAAGGATACCGTGGACCGCGGGGCGGCGGTCGTGCTGGCCGACGCGGCGGAGGCTGCCGGCGTGCGACGCTACGTCATGGTCTCGGCGATGGGCGCCGACGACCGGAGCCGCGACGCCGACCTGGATCCCGTGTTCGCCGCCTATCTGCGCGCCAAGGCGGCCGCCGATGCCGACGTGCGGGAGCGTGCCGGGCTGCAGACGACGATCGTGCGGCCGGGCGGGTTGACCGACGACCCGGGGACGGGCCGTGTCACCGCGGCCACCGAGACCGGTCGCGGGGAGATTCCGCGGGCCGACGTCGCCGCAGTCCTGGCGGCCGTGCTGGACGACGACCGGACCGCCGGGCGGACGTTCGAGCTGATCGGTGGCGAGACCCCCATCGACGCCGCGCTGGCGGCGCTGGGCTGATCCCGGCCCGAGACGCCGAAAGGGCGCCCACCGGTTCGGTGGGCGCCCTTTCGGCCGAGATCGGTCAGTGCTGCACGGCGGCGTGGGTGCGGTGGCGGCGGCGCAGGAGGAACGCGAGCCAGCGAACGTCAATCGTCATGTCTTTCAACCCCTTCGCTAGGCGGACTTGGTGAGGATGGGCAGCAGACGCCGGCGCTCGTCGGCGACGTCCGAGAAGTGGTGCAGCGCTTCGGGAACCGTGCGCGAGATGGGCAGCAGCGGATCACCGGTGTGTACGCGCAGCACGTGGGCGACGGCCTCGCCGGCCACCAGCGACCACTCCACGCCGGCATCGGCGCACGCCTGGTCGATGGCGTCGAGCAGAGTCACGCCGGCTGCGGTGAACTCGTCGACGTCGGTGAGGTCGAGGACGAACGACTTCTCCGGGATCACGCAGTGCCGCGCCTGGTCGCCCAGGCATTCGGCATTGGTGCCGTTGACCGAGCCGGTGATCGACATGACCGACGCGAGCTGACGGCACAGCACGTGCACCTCGGCGCCCTTGCAGTCGATGGCCGGATTGCCGTAGCGGAACGGGGATTTCGAAGCGGGAATGCGAGCGGTCACGCCCATGGCCTGTCTCCCTTCGGATACCTCGTCAAAGCTGCCCGTACGGCGGTGAACGGTGTCGTGTCTTCGACGTTGAATACGAAGTTATTGAGCGAACTTAAGGTACTGGGGAGTCAGCACTAAACAGTTGCTAAGAGTTGCGCCCAGCTCGTCAGCAAATGCCGCTAGCGGCGCCCCTGCTTGCCGGAGTAGTTCTGCCACGGCGAGTAATCGGCGATCAACTCCTCTTGCGGAGGCCGCTGCGGCTGCGGTACGTGCTGCAGGTTGATCCGGATGCGGTACCAGAGCGAACTGGGCCCCCGCATGCCGTCGACCAGGACGTCGACGGGCGCCAGGCACGCCGCGGCCTCGGGATGCCGGCCCTTCCACGTCTCCAGCGCGGCGAGCGCCTCGTCCTTGGTCTTGGTGCGCGCGACCTCGATGAGGGGCATGGTCGACACCCGCCGCCCCGATCCGTCTCCCGCCGACGCGTCGGGGGAGCGGCGCGCCCCCTTGGGCGCCTTCTCGGCGGGTCCCAGTTCCTCGGCGCGCTGCAGCAGCGCGTCGAGGCTGCCGGGGAAGTCGTCCATGCCCTCCCACGGATCGCCGATGTCGGCATAGCGGCCGGGCACCGTGGCGATGGTGAACTCCTCGGGCCTGCAGCCCGGTACCTCGTCCCACCGCAGCGGCGTGGACACCCGGGCATCGGGACGCGACCGCACGGAGTACGCCGACGCGACCGTGCGGTCCTTGGCGTTCTGGTTGAAGTCCACGAAGACGCCTTCGCGCTCCTCCTTCCACCATCGGCTGGTGGCCAGTTCGGGGGCGCGCAACTCCACCTCTCGGGCCACCGTCTCGGCGGCCAACCGAACCTGCCGGTAGGGCCAGCGCGGGTGGATGCGGGCGTACACGTGGAACCCGCGCGACCCCGACGTCTTGGGCCAGGCGGTCAGTCCGAAGTCGGCCAGCACGTCGCGCACCACCAAGGCCACGTCGATGATCTGCGGCCACTCGACCCCGGGCATGGGGTCCAGGTCGACGCGCAGCTCGTTGGGATGCTCCAGGTCCTCGGCGAGCACCGGATGCGGGTTGAGGTCCACGCAGCCGAGGTTGACCGCCCACACCAGGCCCGCGACCTCGCGGATCACGGCCTCCTTGGCCGACGTGCCCGACGCGTACTTCAGCTCGGCGACCTCGATCCAGTCGGGCCGCTTCTCCGGTGCCCGCTTCTGGAACACCGCCTCGGCCCCGATGCCCTTGACGAACCGCTTGAGCACCATGGGCCTGCCCGCCACGCCGCGCAGCGCGCCGTCGGCGACGGCGAGGTAGTAGTCGATGAGGTCGAGCTTGGTGATCCCCAAGTCTGGGAAGACCACCTTGTCCGGATGCGTGACCTTGAGCGTGCGTCCACCCACGTCGAGCGTCGTCGCCGCCGTCATGTCGCCATGGTAGACGTGACGACCGACCGTTTCCCGGTGCCGCTCGACACGCGTCACATAGGCTGGTCCACATGGTGAACATCACTGACCTGCTGCCCGCGAAGGTGCGGGATACCGCCGAGCAGTATTTCGAGCGCGGCGCGGCCGAACTGCACTACGCCCGCAAGATGTTCCAAGCCGGCGCCTTCAAGGTGGAGCCGCCGCAGAACGTGGCCGGAATGCTGACCGACATCGTCAAGTGGGGCGAGTTCGGCATGATCCCGGCGCTGAACGCACGGCGCACGCCGCACCGCAACGCCGTCATCGACGACGACGGCTCGATGACGTTCGCCGAACTCGACAAGGCCGCCAACGCCGTCGCCAACGGCCTCATCGAGCGGGGCGTCACCGCGGGCGACGGTGTGGCACTGCTCATTCGCAACCACCGGTGGTTCCTGGTCGCGTTCTACGCGGCCGCCCGCACCGGTGCCCGCATCATCCTGCTCAACAGCGAGTTCTCCGGGCCGCAGATCAAGGAGGTGTCCGAACGCGAGGGCGCCAAGCTGATCATCCACGACGACGAGTACACGGCCGCGTGCTCGGCGGCCGAACCCGCGCTGGGCAAGCTGCGCGCGCTGCCCACCAACCCGGACAAGCCCGACGAGCCGTCCGAGAGCGATGCCGAGACGCTGGCGGACCTCGCGGCACGCAGCAAGAGCGACCCGCCGCCCAAGTCTGCCAAGCACGCCAAGATCATCATTCTGACCAGCGGCACCACGGGCACCCCCAAGGGCGCCAACCGCAGCACCCCGCCGTCGCTGGCGCCCATCGGCGGCGTCCTGTCGCACGTGCCGTTCCGCGCAGGCGAGGTGACCTCACTGCCCGCGCCGATGTTCCACGCCCTGGGCCTGCTGCACGCGACCATCGCCATGATGCTCGGCTGCACCCTGGTGCTGCGCCGCCGCTTCAAGCCTGCCGACGTGCTGGCCGACATCGAAAAGCACCGTGTCACAGCGCTCGTCGTCGTCCCGGTGATGTTGTCGCGCATCCTCGACGAACTCGAGAAGACCGATCCCAAGCCCAACCTGTCGAGCCTGCGGATCGTGTTCGTCTCCGGCTCGCAGCTCGGCGGCGAGTTGGCCACCCGCGCGATGAAGGACCTGGGTCCCGTCGTCTACAACCTGTACGGCTCCACCGAGATCGCGTTCGCCACCATCGCGCGCCCCAAGGACCTCCAGATCAACCCGTCGACGGTCGGCCCGGTGGTCAAGGGCGTCAAGGTCAAGCTGTACGACGACGACGGCCGCGAGGTGCCGCAGGGTCAGGTGGGGCGCATCTTCGTCGGCAACACGTTCCCGTTCGAGGGCTACACCGGCGGCGGCCACAAGCAGATCATCGACGGGCTGATGTCCTCCGGCGACGTCGGCTACTTCGACGAGAACGGCTTGCTCTACGTCAGCGGCCGCGACGACGAGATGATCGTCTGCGGCGGGGAGAACGTGTTCCCGGCCGAGGTCGAGGACCTGATCAGCGGTCATCCGGAGGTGGTGGAGGCCACCGCGCTCGGCGTCGAGGACAAGGAGTGGGGCCATCGGTTGCGGGCGTTCGTCGTCAAGGCCGAGGGTGCCAGCGTCGACGAGGACGCCATCAA
The DNA here is from genome assembly GCF_058148405.1 of Mycobacterium sp. DHQP2018-32-09. Taxonomy (NCBI): domain Bacteria; kingdom Bacillati; phylum Actinomycetota; class Actinomycetes; order Mycobacteriales; family Mycobacteriaceae; genus Mycobacterium; species Mycobacterium sp. DHQP2018-32-09. The sequence continues at coordinate 21,237 of NZ_JBYVYK010000020.1, forward strand.
GGCCTACGTCAAGGACAACCTGGCCCGTTATAAGGTGCCGCGCGAGGTGATCTTCATCGACCAGTTGCCGCGCAACCCCACGGGCAAGATCCTCAAGCGCGAACTCGCCAAGCACGAGATCGACGGCCAGACCGCCGAGGTCAAGGGCGAGAAGATCGAGCCCGACGACACCACCGAGGAGCAGTCCGGGGACCAGGCCGGGGAGCAGTCAGGGGAGCAGGCCGGGGAGCGGTCCGGGGTCCGCGAAGGCGCCGACGGGGAGTAGTCGCGGAATAGTTCGGCGCTCGCGGTGGTAGTACTGCCCCGTGAACATCGACCTGACTGGTAAGACCGCCCTCGTCACCGGCTCCACGCAAGGCATCGGCTACGCCATCGCCGAGGCACTGGCGACCAGCGGCGCCAAGATCGTGGTGAACGGGCGCTCCGCCGAGCGCGTCGACGACGCGACCGCCAGGCTGCGCAACGACACCGGCGCCGACGTCGTCGGCGTGCCCGTGGACGTCGCCTCGGAGTCGGGTGTGGACGCCCTGGTGGGTCAGGTGCCGCACGTCGACGTGCTGGTGAACAATCTCGGCATCTTCGGGGCCGTGCCGGCGCGGGAGATCACCGACGAGCAGTGGCGGCAGTACTTCGAGGTGAACGTGCTGGCGGCGGTGCGCCTGATCCGGGCGTACCTGCCCGGGATGGTGGAGCGTGGCTGGGGCCGCGCGATCCAGATCGCCAGCGACTCGGCCATCGTCATCCCGCAGGAGATGATCCACTACGGGGTGTCGAAGACCGCGCTGCTGGCGGTGTCGCGGGGTTTCGCCAAGGACGCGGCGGGCACGGGCGTCACGGTCAATTCCGTGATCGCCGGACCCACGCACACCGCGGGCGTGGAGGACTTCGTCTACGAGTTGGTGGACAAGGACCTGCCGTGGGACGAGGCGCAGCGCGAGTTCATGCGCCTGCACCGACCGCAGTCGCTGCTGCAGCGCCTCATCGAACCGGCCGAGATCGCGAACATGGTGGCCTATCTGGCCTCGCCCCTGGCGTCGGCGACCACCGGTGGCGCACTGCGCGTCGACGGCGGGTACGTCGACTCGATCCTGCCGTAACGACGAAAAGTGGAGTCTCCGTCGCGCTCAGCGCGACGGAGACTCCACGATTCGCTCAGTACTGGATGGCCTCGACCAGTGGGCCGGGCTCGTCCATCAGCGCCCAGAAGCGGTCGCGGATCTTCACGGTGAGGGGTCCGGGCGCACCGGTGCCGATCGGCTCGCCGTCGAGGGAGTTGATGGGCGTGACGCCGCCCGCGGTGGTGACGGCCATCAACTCGTCGGCCTCGTACAGCTCGTGGCTGGTGACGTCGCGCAACGTCGCCTCGATGCCCATCTGGTCGGCGATCTCGAACACCGTCTTACGGGTGATGCCGGGCAACGCATTCCGCGACGGTGAAGCCAGCTTGCCGTCCTTGACGATGCACACGTTGAAGCCGGGGCCCTCGGCCACACAGCCGTCGGAGTCGAGCAGGATCGCGGTGCGAGCACCGCGATCCTTGGCCTCGAAGCTGGCCGCGGTCAGGTCGCCCCACTGGTAGTTCTTGATGGTCGGGTCGACGGTGTTGCGCCCTGCCCGGCGCACGTGGCGCGGAACGATCGCGGTGGTCCCGAAGATCTGCTCGGCGGGCGGGAACGCCCACAGGTACGGGATGGCGTAGACGTAGACCTGGTGGTTGAGCTTGGTGAGGTCCTTCTCGCCCTTGCGCTTTCCGTAGCCGCGCGTCACCGTGAGGTTCACGAACGACTCGCGCAGTTGCGAGAGCGAGACGCACTTCTTGGTGATCTCGGCGAGTTCGTCCTTGGAGTACTCGACCTCGAGCCGCAGCTTGCGGGCGCCGTCGAGCAGTCGGTCCAGGTGGTCGTCCAGCCGGAAGATGTTGCCGTGCCACACGTGCGCCACGGTGTAGGTCAGGTCGGAATGCCCGAACCCGGTGTCGAAGATCGAGATTCGGGCGTCCTCGGCGGGGATGAACTCGCCCTCGATCCACGCCGCGCCACCGGCGAAGGGGCTGCTCTCGTCGAGTTCGTAGTCGCTGTACTGGATCACCGAGCCCGCCGGGGTGTCTTCCCGGATGGCGCCGGGTTCGACGGCGACGAGGTTGGAGGTTCCGGCATCGGTCACTGCGGTCATGAGCGTCTTTCTTTCCTTGTCTGCGTTGGGTTTTGACGTGTGGTTCTAGATGTCGTGGGTCTTGGCGTAGTCGGCGCCGGCGTCGCCGCGGGAGAGCCGGTTCTTCAGGCCGGTGCCCCACCACAGCGCCGCCAGGACGACGATGCCCAGGAAGACCCACTTGTTGCTGGTGAACTGCGGCAGGAAGAGCAGGGCCACGGCCACGCCGAGGAACACCACGAGCGCGGTGACGTACACCGGCAGCCGCCACCGGCCCAGGTCGAAGGTGCCGGGTTCGGCGGCGGGGATGGTGCCCCGGCGGTAGCCGACGAGCAGGCCGATGGTCTGCAGGATGTAGACGAAGAAGAACAGCAGCGAGGCGATGCCGATGATGTAGTTGAACGCCTTCTCGTTGACCAGTGCCGACAGCAGCAGCACCGTGGACAGGCAGCCCAGGCCGAGCACCGCGTACGTCGGTGCCTTGCTCTTCGGCGAGACGTGGCGCCACACGTGGGAGAACGGCAGCATGTTGTCGCGGGCCATCGAGTAGGTGAGCCGCGTGGCCACCAGGATGTTGGCCAGCAGGCACGCCAGGATGTTGGTCAGCGCGATGGCCACCACCACCTTGGTCACCATGGGACCGGCCTGCTGGGTGATGATCTCCTCGATGGGCGCGGCCGAATTGGCTTCCACGGCAGCGGGATCCTTGATGGCCAGCACGTACACGACGTACATCAGGAACTCGATGACGATGGACGTGATCAGCGCGTAGAACATCGTCTTGGGCACGACGCGCCTGGCGTTCTTGGTCTCCTCGGCGACGTCGGCGCCGGACTCGACGCCGATGAGGCCGAAGAACGGGCCCAGCGCCGCGGCCAGCCACGCCAGCACGTAGGAGTCCTTGTCGCCGGACGCCCCGCCGGTGAACAGCGTCGAGATGGGCTGGTGGTTCTCCGGCGTGCTGAAGGCGATGACGGCGATGAGCGCGGTCGCGCCCACGGTGATGACGAGTTCGAAGCTGACGCCGATGTTGTTGACCATGGTGGCGAAGCGCACGCCGTAGATGTTGATCAGCACGCAGACGAACACCACGGCGATGGCGAGCAGGATCTGCGTCGTCTGGGTCATGCTCCAACCCAGCAGGCCGCCCAGGTACCCGGAGAGGATGAAGCCGACGCCGGTCATGCCGCACACCCAGCCCATCAGCGCGATGAACCCGGTGAACCACGCGAGGTTGGGTCCGTTGATGCGGCTGATCCACTGATACGAGTAGCCGGCCAGTGGCAACTTGGCGGTGAGGTCGGCGGCGATGAAGGTCCACAGTGCGAACACCGCACCGGCGAGCAGCAGCGTCCACACGAACGGGGCGCCCGCGGTGAAGTAGCCGGCGCCGAAGCCGGTGAAGACGGCGGTGGTGGCGCTGATCGTCGCGAAGCCGATGGCGAACGAGGCCAGCGTGCCGACCGACCGGTCGAGACGCTGGGTGTAGCCGAGTTCGGCGAGCTTGGCGTCTTCGGCGTTCATGGCGCCGGTGCCGGTGCCGGTGGTGTGCGGTGGATCTGAATGAGCGGGTGACGTGAGGGCATCGGTCATGATCACTCCAGGTCAATGGGAGGGGATGGGTGCCTGAAGACAGGAAAACGCCGCGCGGCGTTCACCGGAAGTTCCATGTTTTGATCTATTGATAACCGAAATTTATCGGCCGGGGTCATCGGGGGCGACGTCACCGAAGTTCCACTCGGACTGCACGTGGTTGACGAGCGCCTCCGCCTGCGGCGACAGCGTCGCGGGATGCCACGCCAGCGCCGTATGGCTGGGTGGGCGATCGGTTATCGGTACGTACACGATGCCCGGGCGGTCGTAGAACCGGGCCACCGACGACGACGTGAAGCTGATGCCGAGACCGCGCGCGATCGCCGTCGTCTCGCCCTCGTAGGTGGCGGCGACGGCGGCGATCGTCGGCGGCTTGGTGCCGCGCACGTCCATCGCCAGCCAGTAGTCACGCCACACGCCCGCGGTCAACGGCGCGCACACGATCGGATCGTCGAGCAGTTCTCCGATGGACACCTCGGTGCGTTCGGCCAGCCGGTGGTCACGCGGCAGACACGCCACCCACGACTCGGAATCCAGCACCAGCATCCGGTGCTCGGGCAGCTCGACGGGCGGGCGGATGATCGCCACCTCGGTGGTGCCGTCGGCCAATCCGGCCGTGGGATCGGCGAAGTCGAACTCGATGGGTTCCACGGTGACGTCGGGATAGGCGGCCTCGAAGTGCCGCACCATGCGGAACAGCAGGTCGGCTCCGGTGCCGATGAGATACCCGACACGCAGCACGCCGTGGCGGGTGCCGGAGAGCATGACGAGGTTGTCGACCACCGCGTCGACGCCGGAGAGCGCCTGCTGCACCTGTGGCAGCCATGCGGCGCCCAGGTCGGTGAGCGCCACCGCGCGGGTGTTGCGGGTGAACAGCACCACGCCGAACGCATGCTCGAGCTGCTTGATGGCGGTCGACAACGCGGGCTGGGTGATGAAGAGCCGTTCGGCGGCCCTGCGGTAGTTGAGTTCCTCGCCGAGCACGGCGAAGTAGCGCAGCTGGCGCAGCGTGACGTCGGCGCTCATGCGCCGAAACTACGGTTGCCGACGCGACACGCCGAGGAGCGCGTCGACAACCGGAGTGTCGGGCTACGGATCGCGCGGCAGGCCCAGCAGCCGCTCGGCGATGATGTTCAGTTGCACCTCGGACGTGCCGCCGTAGATGGTCGTGGCCCGACCCGCCAGCAGGTACTCCGCCCACTTGCCCGGCAGCTGGTCGTGGTCGCCGATCGCGGCGTCGGTGCCGAACGACGAGACGCCGAACTCCGCGTACCCCTGACCGGTCTTCATTGACAGCAGCTTCGAGATGGCGGCCGCGGGCATCGGGTCACCCCCGGCCAGCGTCAGCAGCGTCGAGCGCAGGTTGAGCAGCTTGGCGGCGTGGCCCTCGGCGATCAGCCGGCCCGCCTCGTGCTGCTCGATCTGGTCGAACTGGCCGTCGCGCAGGAACTCCACGAACTGGTCGAGGCTCGCCAGGAACGGCGGCTCGCTGCTGCCGATCGACACCCGCTCGGCGGTCAGCGTGTTGCGGCTGACCTCCCAGCCCCGGTTCACCTCGCCCAGCACCATGTCGTCGGGGACGAACACGTCGTCGATGAAGACCGTGTTGAACATGGCGTTGCCGGTGAGTTCCCGCAGCGGCTTGACCTCGACGCCCTCGGAGGCCATGTCGAGCAGGAAATACGTGATGCCCTGGTGCTTGGGCGCACTCGGGTCGGTCCTGGCGAGCAGGGCGCCCCACTGGGAGTACTGCGCGCCGGTGGTCCAGATCTTCTGCCCGGTGATCCGCCAGCCGCCGTCGACCTTGGTGGCCTTGGTGGACAGGCTGGCCAGGTCCGAGCCCGCGCCGGGCTCGGAGAACAGCTGACACCAGATCATCTCGCCGCGGAACGTCGGCGGCAGGAAGCGCTGCTTCTGATCGTCGGTGCCGAACGCGACGATCGAGGGGATGATCCACGCCGCGATGCCCATCTGGGGCCGCTTCACCCGTCCGCTGGAGAACTCCTGGGCGATGATGATCTGCTCGATGGGGGACGCGGCGCGGCCCCACGGCTTGGGCAGGTGCGGCTGCACCCAGCCGCCCTCGGCGATGGCGACGGTGCGCTCCTCGCTGGGGATCGCCTTGAGCGCGGCGACCTCCGCGCGGATCTCGTCGCGCAGCTTCTCGGTGTCCGGGTCGAGGTCGATGTCGATGGACCGCATGCCGCGGCTGGTGGCGACGTCGACCACCTGCTGAGGGTGGTCGGCGGCGCGTCCGAAGGACGCCGCCAGCACGATGGCGCGCCGGTAGTAGACGTTGGTGTCGTGCTCCCAGGTGAACCCGATGCCGCCGTGCACCTGGATGCAGTCCTGCGTGGTGTGTTGCACGGCCACCGGGGCGAGGGTGGCCGCGACGGCGGCGGCGAACTCGACGTCGCCGTCGGCGGCGTCGTCGGCGTCGAGCGCGCGGGCGGCGTCCCAGACCGCCGCGGTGGCCCGCTCGGTCTCGGCGATCATGTTGGCGCACTTGTGCTTCACCGCTTGGAACTGGCCGATGGGCCGGCCGAACTGTTCACGGATCTTGGCGTACTCGGCGGCGGTGTCGGTGGCCCAGCGGGCCACGCCGATGCACTCGGCACCCAGCAGCGTGGTGATGAGTGCGCGGGCCCGGGTGCGGCCCAGCCGCGACAGCACGCGGTCGTCGCCGACCTCGACCGCGTTGGCGCGGACGTGCGCGATGGGACGCAGCGGGTCGACGCTGGGGACCGATTCGATCTCCACCTGGCCGGCGTCGAGCAGCACCCACTCCTCGCCGCCGTCGATGGCGACCGGCAGGACCAGCAGCCCGGCCTGCGCGGCGGCCGGGACGGCGCGGACCTCACCCCGGATCACCAGACCGTCACCCTGGCGGGTGGCGGTGAGGCCCGAGTCGATGGCGTACGCGGCGATGACCTCGCCCGAGGCGAGACCCTCCAGGCGGGGGTCGGCGGCGTCGTTCGCGGCGATCAGCGCGCTGGCGATCGCCGAGGGGACGAAGGGGCCCGGGACGGCGCCGTAGCCGAACTCGGCGAGCACGATCGCCAACTCGAGGATGCCGAAGCCTTGACCGCCGACGTCCTCGGCGAGGTGTACGCCCTGCAAACCCTGCTCGGCGGCGGCCTTCCAATAGCCCGGCGGGTTGGGCAGCGGGGTCTCGAGGGCCTCGTGCAGCACCTCCGACGGCGCGACCCGCGCGACGAAGGACCGCACGGAGTCGGCGAGGTCGGTGTGTTCGGACAGGATGGCGATGGGCATTCGTTGCCTCCCTACGTTGGGTTCGCGCGTGTCGATCGCTCGCCACGCTACCGAATCAACCGGTGGGTTGGGAACGAGGTCCCGCGTCAGGCCTGCGGATTGACGACGTGGGCGAGGTCTCGGCCGTCGCGCAGCCGCTCGCAGTTGTCGATCGCCAGGTGCAGATAGCGGCGCATGGTGTCGACGGTGTACCAGGTGACGTGCGGACTGAGCACGACGTTGTCGAGGTCCAGCAGCGGGTTGTCGTCGGGGACCGGTTCCTCGGCGAACACGTCCAGGCCCGCGGCCGCGAGGCGCCCGGTCTGCAGGGCATCGGCGAGGGCGGTCTCGTCGACGATGGCTCCGCGGGACGTGTTGACCAGCACCGCACCGCGTTTCATGGTGGCCAGGGCTTCGGCGTCGAGCAGTTCGTGGGTGTCCGGGGTCAGCGGCAGGTGCAGGGACACCACGTCGCAGGCGGCCAACAGCTCGGCCAGTGGGCGCCAGCCGGGATGACCGTCGTCGCGCGTGCTGGTGTGCAGCACCGTGGCGCCCATCGCGGCGACGATGCGTTCCACGGCCTTGGCCACGTTGCCGTAGCCGACCAGGCCCACGGTGCAGCTGCCGAGGTCGCGCACGGTCTCGCCGAGGCTGGGGTCGGTCGGCCAGCCCGCACCCTCGCGGGTGGCGTGGTCGAGTTCCGGCAGCCGGCGCAGGGCGGCCAGGGCCAGCAGTACCGTGCCCTCGGCGACGGACGGCGCGTTGGCGCCGGGCATGTTCGCCACGGCGATGCCGTGCCGGGTTGCGGCGTCGACGTCGATGGTGTTGACCCCCGCACCCAGCTTGTGCACCAGCCGGCAGCGGGATGCGGCGGCGAGGTGGTCGGCCGTCAGTGGCTGCAGCACGTGCCACACGACGTCGGCGTGGGGCAGCTCACGGGCGAACGTGGCGTGGTCGTCCTCGGCGCAGAAGTGCACGTCGAGCCAGTCGGCATGGGGTGCGAGGAGGCCGCGCACCGTCCTGCCGGGGAGGAAGTGGGCGAGCACGCGCAGGGTCACGGTGTCATCCTCGCATCGGCCGCACCGCCGGCTCGACGGGCCACTCGGGGCCGTGCGGGCCCTAGTCGATGGCCCAGCGCGGATCCCGCAGGTTGAGCTGATCGTGCCGGCGCGCCACCTCGTCGATCTCCTCGACGGTGGGCGGCGTCGCGCGCTGCGCCAGTTCGGCCATGGCGCGGAAGTAGTCCTCGCGGGGCGCGCCCGGCGCGAAGATCAGCAGGAACCGTGCGTCGGTCTCACCGGTGCTGCGGAAGGCGTGCACGCCCGTGGGCGGCACGTAGACGAAGTCGCCGGCAGTCGCCGTGCGCACCTCGGTGCCGGTCCGGATGCGCAGGCTGCCGTCGAGGACGTAGAACGACTCCGAGAACCCCTGGTGCACATGGGGAACCGCGCCCAGTCCGGGTGCCAGGCGCCCCTCGAACATGCCGAACTCGCCGCGCGTGGCAGAGCCCGGCGCGACGAACCGCGTCTGGAAGGCGGTGTCTTGATCGGACGCCGGCCGCCAGGTGCCGGTGATGCGGTCGTTCGGGAGGAAGCTCATGGACCCTCATCATGGCTCAGTGGCCTAACGCCAGCGTGCGTGGATCCACTTCGCGATCAGGTCGGCCTGCTCGCTGCGCGCGCCGGGCGTCGTGAAGTGGTGGTCGGTGTCGATGGTGCGCAGCGTGGTGTCGGAGGAGGCGAGCGCGTCGACGACGTGGGTGGCGTCCGAGGGGAACACCCCGGTGTCTTGATCGGCGCTGATGACCAGTGCCGGGCAGGTCACCCGGGCCAGGTGCGGCTCGGCTCGGGTCTGGGCGTGCCGCAGGCTCCACATGCTGGTCCAGCTGCGCAACGTGCAGGACGCCGCGATGCCGTTGGCCGAACGGTTGGCCGAGACGGGCCGCCCGGCATAGCAGGTGTTGGGTGCACGACGGGTCGGTTCGAGCGTCGGGTCGATCATGCGCAGGTCTGCCCACGTGCGGTGTACCGAGAACGACCGGTCCGAGAAACCCGCTGCGCGAACGCGTTTCATCTCGACGTCCACCCAATCGGTGATGGCGTGGTTGCGGGCGACCTGCGCGGCGCGGTAGCGCTGCACGAACGCCTGCGAGAACGGTGGGCCGTTGCGCGGGTCGAACGGGTCGAGGTCGGGGTCGGTGGCCACGGGGTCGGACTCGTCGACGACGGCGGGGTCCATCCATGCCGTGAGGACGTCCGGCCTGCCGGGGTGCGCCGCGCTGGCCACGTACCCGTCGGCGGCGGGTAGTTCGCCGAGTCCGGGTGCGGGCCGCATCCCGAACTGCGGCACGACGTGCGGGTCGACGGCCTGCGCCTGGTAGGCGGCCATGAGCGACCCGCCGCCAGAATTACCCAGTAGGACAATGGTTTCGATGTTCTGTTCGGTGCGCAGCCACTGCACGCCCACGGCGATGTCGACGAGGGCGTGATCGAGCAGGAACGTGTTCTCGAAGCCGCGGTACCGGGTGTTCCACCCCAGGAATCCGATGCCGCGCGTCGCCATGTACTCGGCGAGATAGTGTTCCGAGAAGTCGAGTTGATAGTGCGCCGCGAGCATCGCCACCTTGGGTTTGCGACCGACGCCGCGGTAGTAGATGCCCTGGCAGGGGTGGCCGCCCGAGCCCGCCCGGCGCGACGACGGTGACGTCAGGCCGACGAACTCGCGCAAGACACCCGGTGTGCCCCCTGGACTCCCAGCCATGTCGCCCCCCTCGAGCCGAATGCCGCGCCGACGGCCGCATCCCCCCGGACCGCCGCTGACTCGGGTATAGCAGAAGCGCTGCGGGACCGATACCGCCGAAAGTCGGCTCATGGCACACCCGCGTCAGTGCAGTCGGGGGTCGGTGATGGTGTCGAGGATCGCCGCGAGGTGGTCGACGAGTTGCTCGGGCGTCATCGGGACGTCGCCGGCGAGCCAGGCGGACAGCGTCTGGCCCACGCCGCCGACGGCGAAGTGGGCGGTCGCCATGCTGCGCAGCGTGCGGGGAGGATCGACGCGCAACGCCGCCGATACGTCGCGACCGTAGAGCGTGGCCAGCAGCAGCCCGGAGTCGGCTCGTTTGCGGGCCACCACGGCGTTGCTCAGTCCGACGTCGAACAGCACGCGGCCGATCCGGGGGTCGGCGGCGATGGCCCCGACGACGTTGGCCATGCCCGCGCGGTTCTGGCCCTCCGGCGGCGCGGCGGCCACCGCGGCCTGGGTGGTGGCGGCGAGGTCGGCGATCACGGCGTCGAACACGGCGCCCACGAATTGGTCCCGGTCGGTGAAGCTCTCGTAGAAGTAGCGCGCCGCCAGCCCGGCCTCGCGGCAGACCGCGCGCACGGTGACATCCTGCGGGGCGTCGGAGCCGCCCAGCAGGGTGAGGCCGGCCTCGAGGAACCTGCGCTTGCGCTCGGCGACGCGTTGCACGGCGTCGACGCCGCGGTAGGGCCGGGCCTGGGTCACGAACTCCATCTTGACACCCGTCCAGAGCGCCTTGCAATATCAGGAAACGCGCGTTCGCAGAATCGAGGGGGCCGGGCATGACGGTGAGTGAGAGCCACGTGGAACGGGGCGTGGCCGCCCCGCCCCGCCCGACGGCGCGGCGGCGCAGCCGCGGCGCCCGCATCGAGGACGGTCTCATGGGGGTGGCGCTGCTGGCCGGCCCGGCGAACGTGATCATGCAGTTGGCGCACCCTGCGGTCGGGTACGGCGTGAAGGAGAGCCGCGTCGAGAGCGGCCGCGTCGACCTGCATCCCGTCAAGCGCGCCCGCACCACGTTCACCTATCTCGCGGTCGCCACGAAGGGCAGTGACGCGCAGAAGGCGGCCTTCCGCCGGGCGGTCAACAAGGCGCACGCCCAGGTGTACTCCACCGCCGAGAGTCCGGTGACCTACCACGCCATGGACAAGGACCTGCAACTCTGGGTCGCGGCCTGCCTCTACAAGGGGGGCGTGGACGTCCACCGGCTGTTCGTCGGCGAGATGGACGACGAGACGGCCGACCAGCACTACCGCGACGGCATGCACCTGGGCACCACGCTGCAGGTCCCGCCCGACATGTGGCCCGCCGACCGCGCGGCCTTCGATGCCTACTGGCAGCGGTCCCTCGAGAACATCCACGTCGACGACACGATCCGCGACTACCTGTACCCGATCGCCGCCAACCGGATCCGGGGCGTCACCTTGCCCCCGGTGATCCGACGCCGCGCCGAGGCGCTGGCGTTGCTGATCACGACGGGCTTTCTGCCGCAACGGTTCCGCGACGAGATGCGGCTGCCCTGGGGCGCCGACCGGCAACGACGGTTCGACCGGTTGACGGCGGTGATCGGTGCGGTCAACCACGCGCTGCCGAGCGTGGTCCGGCAGTTCCCGTTCAACGTCCTGCTGTGGGACGTCGACCGACGAATCCGCAAGGGTCTGCCGCTGATCTGAGTCCACCGGGCGGGCGTACCCTCGCGTCCATGCGGCCCACCGGCAACGAACGCGACACCTGGGACATCACCACGAGCGTCGGATCGACGGCGTTGTTCGTCGCCGCGGCGCGGGCCCTGGAGTCGCGTCGACCCCGACCGTTGGCCGTCGACCCGTTCGCCGAACGGTTCTGCCGGGCGGCCGGTGGCGAGTGGGCCGCAATGTTCGAGGACACGGGGTTCGAGGAGACGGGGTTCGAGGACACGGGGTTCGAGGACACGGGCGGTGGCACCGACGGGGCCGGCAACGGCGACGTCGGTGCGCTGAGCCTGCGGTCGCAGTTCGGTGAGCACTTCACGTCGTTCCAGGGCGCGCGGACCAGGTACTTCGACGCCTACTTCGCGCGTGCCGCGGAAGCAGGTGCCGAGCAGGTCGTGCTGCTGGCCGCCGGGTTGGACTCGCGGGCCTACCGGCTGCCGTGGCCCGACGGCACGGTCGTCTACGAACTCGACCAACCGCAGGTGCTGGACTTCAAGCGGGAGGTCTTGGCGCACGGCGGCGCCGAACCCCGCGCCGAGCGGCGCGAGGTGGCCGTCGATCTTCGTGACGACTGGGTGGCGGCGTTGCGTGGCGCCGGTTTCGACCCGGCGCGGCCGTCGGCCTGGCTGGCCGAGGGCCTGCTGATCTATCTGCCTGCCGCGGCGCAGGAGCAGCTGTTCCGTGGCGTCGACGCGTTGGCGGCCGCGGGTAGCTGGGTGGCCGTCGAAGAGGGTGCGCCCATGCCGCACGAGGCGTTCGTCGCCAAGCAGCAGGCCGAGCGTGCGGCGGGCCGCGAGGGATCGTTCTTCACGCTGGTCTACAACGAGCAGCACGCTCCGGCCGAACGCTGGTTCGGCGCCCGCGGCTGGGACGTCGCCACCACCGGGTTGTCGGCCTACCTCGCGGAGGTGGGCCGTTCCATACCCGACGACGATCCCGAGGCCGGCCCGATGGCGGCCTCGATCGCCTTGGTCAGCGGCACGAAGGCGTAAGACGCGGCGCCGCCGCCGATCTCGACTCTTCCCTGCGCGGGGATCAGCGGAACATGAACGGTGCCATGAAGCGCGTCATGCGGCGCAGGTAGTCGGGTTGGCTGACGTGCAGCACGTGATTGCCGGGAAACCAGTGAAACGCGCAGCGGTCCCAGTGCTGCCACAACAGCTCGGCCTGCTGCGGCGGCGCCAGCCGATCGCCGAGGCCGGCGATGATGAGGCGCCGGTCCTTGGGCACCAGCGGTGCGTAGTTCAGCGGCGAGTGGTACGCCGACGCCGCCGCGAGCAACTCGGCGTCGATGCCCGCGAGCCGATTGCCTGCCGTGACCAACAGGCTGGCGGGAAACCAGTCGTCGAACGCCGCGTTCGGGGTGACGACGGGGACGTTGGGGATGACGGCCTGCACGCGGTCGTCGACCGAGGCGACCAGAGCCGCGGTGTAACCCCCCAGGGACATGCCCGTCAGGGCGATGCGGTCCACGCCGGTGTACTCGAGATGGTCGAGCACCGAACGGAAGTTGTGGACGGCCTGGGCCATGGCCTCGGCGAAGCCGGCGAGCCCGTCGGCGAAGTAGCCGTACCCGCTGTACGGCGATCCACGTTCGGCACGCCTGCCGTGGAACGGCAACGTGTACAGCAGCACGTCGTAACCACAGCGGTAGAACCAGGGCAGGGAGAAGAACAGGCCGTTGAACAGGTAGGCCGAGCCCATGAATCCGTGGATCAGGCACAGCGTCGGATGGGGGCCGTCGTCGTGGCGCCAGTGCTGGGCGTGCACGACGTCGTTGCGCGCGTACGTCGCCCGGCGTTCGCGGACGGCCGGGTTCATCGCGCGGTAGCTGCTGGTGAAGCGGATGTCGTCGACGTGTCCGTGGGCCAGCCACTCGGCCATCGGGTTGGCCCGCCGCGTGGCGACGCGGGGCGGCTCGGTGGGGGCGGGAAACGCCGTCAGCGGGTCTCGCGCAGCGGCCAGACCGGCGTAGAACTCCAGGGCGGCCCGTTCGGTGCTGCGGGTGCTGCCGAAAGCCGCAGCGGCGACCTTGGGCAGCATCGCGACGCCGATCATCGAGGCGATGGCCGTGCGCAATCCGAGATCCGCGACGGCCGACGCGTCGACGAGGGCGCGCTGCCCCCTGGTGAGTTCCGAACGTCTGGGGAGACCGCGGCGCGTGGCATCGGCCCCGGGAACGTCGGGGACGGGAAGCGGCGGGTCGACGGGGGCAACGGCGGCCGGATGCAGGGTTGCCACGTTCGCGATCGTAACCCGTGGCGGCTAGGTCAGACGGTAGACGAGCGAATCGCCCACCGTCCGGCTGGGAAACGTCGCGGCCACCCAGTCGGCGATCTCCCGGGTGTGGGTGCGCCCGTGCGTCGTCGACCGCACGACCTCGCCCGTGGGCTGGGTGGCCCCACCGGCCTGCACCCAGTAGCCGATGCGGCCGGCGTGCACGTCGGTGACGAACTGCTCCAGAGTCGGCACCGGATCCCCGCCGCTGAAGCCGCCTACCGCCATGACCGAAGTGCCGGAGGCGATTTCGAGAACCGCGGCCGATTGCGCACCGTTGGTCGCCGCCGACCACGGCGTGGAGGTGGCCGCCAGCAGCGCCGCGAGTTCGGCGTTGTCGCCCTCGTCGCCCAGCCAACTGCCCCCGGCCGCCGCATTCGGCGACGGATGGCCGTCGACGCGCCAGAGGCGGGCCGCCACCGGTGCCGTGCCATGGTGCGGTGTCGCGGCCGTCAGCATGGCGAACGTCGCCGAGCCTGCCAGCGCGGCCACCACGCCGACCGCCCCGGCGGGGCGGGCCGCCCGTCCGCCGGCCAGCAGGGCCAGCGCGGCCACCGCGCCGACGGCGAACACCGCATCCGAGAACGCCCCGAAGTGGTTGTCCCGCAACAACAGCGCCGACCACCCTGCCGCAGCCACGACCATGGCCGCCGCGCCGACGCGTCCGTCGAGCCCGTCACGCGCACGCCAGCACCACGCGGCACCCAGACCGGCCAGTGCCGCGACGGCCGGGGCCAGGGCCACGGTGTAGTAGGGATGCTCGGTGCCCTGCATGTAGGCCAGGACGCCGCCCGTCACCACCAGCCAGCCACCCCACAGCAGCAGTGCGGCGCGCTCCGTGCGGTCGAGTCGGCGTGCCAGGTAGACGCCGAATGCGAGCGCCAGCGCCGCGGCGGGCAGCAGCCACGAGATCTCGTCGGCCATCTCCCCACCGAACAGGCGGTGCACCCCGGTCCCCGAGCCCCGCGACGTGACGGTGGCCATCGGGCGGTCGGTGCCGACGATCCGGTGCAATCCGTTGTATCCGAACGCCAGATCGAGCACCGAGTCGGTGCTCGACCCGCCCACGTACGGTCGGTCGGATGCCGGCAGCAGCGTCACGATCGCGACCCACCAGCCGGCCGAGAGCACCAGGGTCGACGCCGCAACACCCAGGTGCGCCACACGGATTCGCCACGGCCGGGGTGCGCACAGCAGATAGGCCAGCCCGATGCCGGGAGCCACCAGGAACGCCTGCAGCATCTTGGTCAGGAAGGCCCCTCCGAGGAGGGCGCCCGCGACGGCCAGCCACCGCCATGAGCCGGAGTCGACGGCGCGGGTGGTGGCGTAGGCGGCCGCGGTCAGCGAGAAGACCAGCAGCGCATCGGGGTTGTCGTAGCGGAAGATCAGGGCCGCGGCCGGGGTCAGCGCGAGCACCGCCGCCGCCAGCAGACCGGCGCAGGCGCCCAGCGTGCCGTTCATGGTGCGCCGCACCGTATCGTCCATGGTGCGCCGCACCGTCGCATACAGCGTCGCCACCGCCGCCACGCCCACCACGGCCTGCGGCGCCAGCACCGCCCACGGCGACATGCCGAACAGCCGCACCGACAGACCCGTCAGCCACAACGCCGCGGGCGGCTTGTCCACGGTGATGAAGCCCTGCGCGTCCAATGCGCCGAAGAACCACGCACGCCAGCTCTGTGCGCCGGCCTGCGCGGCCGCGGCGTAATAGGTGTTCCCGTACCCCGACGCCGACAGCTCCCACAGGTACAGCGCCGCGGTGGCCAGGAGCAGGACGGCCAGACACCACCGCGGCCACCTCACGGTCCCCGAGCATCGCGACGGCTGCTGCCGAGAACCCGTGGAGCGGACTGTGAATCAGCTGTGGGACAGGTCGAACAGGCGTGCACCGTTGTCGTGCAGCACGTGGCGCCGCCACGCGTCGTCGACGTCGAGCCCGACGACGCAGCGCACGGCCTCGAGGTAGCCGTACGGGATGTTGGGGAAGTCGCTGCCGAACAGGATGCGGTCACCGACGTCGCGCAGGCGGGGGTATTCGGCCGCGGGGAAGGGCATGGTCTCCTCCACGAACGGCGTGAACGCCATCGTGGTGTCCAGGTGCACCCCGTCGTAGCGTTCGCAGAGGTCCAGGAAGTCCGAGTACTCCGGCATGCCGAGATGCGCGATGACGAGTCGGAGCCGCGAATGCCGTGCGAGCACCCGCGCCACGGGATCGGGCCCGGTGAACTCCCCGGGCTGCGGTCCCGATCCGCAGTGGATGACCACGGGGATGCGTGCCTCGGCCAGTGCCCCCCAGGCCCCGTCGAGCCGGGGGTCGGCGGGGTCGTAACGGCCCACCTGGACGTGCGCCTTGAACACCCGTGCCCCGCCCTCGATGGCGTCGACGACGTAGTCGGTGACCCCGGGTTCCGGGTAGAGCGTCGCGGTGGCCAGGCAGTCGGGCGTCTCCGCGGCGAACCGGGCGGCCCACTGGTTGAGCCACTGCGCCATGTCCGGTTTGTGGGGGTAGACCAGCGAGGTGAAGGCGCGGACGCCGAACTCGCGCAACCGTCGCAGCCGATCCGTTTCGGTGGTGCGGTAGGTGATGGGCCAGGGGCGGCCGACCAGTGGGCCCGCGTCGTCGAAGTACTGCCACACCTTGTCCATGACGCGGGTGGGCATGAAGTGCGTGTGCACGTCGACCAGACCCGGTAGGCCCAGCGACTCCCAGATCCCGCGTACCGCCGTGGTCTCGTCCATCACGGACGAGAATGTCAGACGTGACCTGGAACCCCGACGTGTACCTGGCCTTCTCCGACCATCGGGGTCGGCCGTTCTTCGATCTGCTGTCCCGGGTGGGCGCCGAATCACCACGCCGCGTGGTCGACCTCGGCTGCGGTCCGGGCAATCTCACGCAGACACTGGCCCAGCGCTGGCCCGACGCCACGGTGCACGCCGTGGACAGCTCGCCCGAGATGGTCGCGGCGGCACGCGAACGTGGGCTCGACGCCGTCGTCGGCGACATCGCGGAATGGGTGCCCGAGCCGGACGTCGACGTGGTGGTGTCCAATGCCGCGCTGCAGTGGCTGCCCGAGCACGTGGCCGTCGTCGAGCGCTGGGCCCGCGAGCTGACCGCGGGCGCGTGGATCGCGTTCCAGGTGCCCTTCAACACCGAGCTGCCGTCACATCGCGCCATGCGCGAGGTGGCCGCGCGGCCGGAATTCGCCGACGCCCTGCACGACATGCCCTGGCGCGACGGCAATTCGGTGGAACCACCGCAGCGCTACGCCGAGATGCTGACCGACGCCGGCTGCACCGTCGACGCGTGGGAGACCACCTACGTGCACCGATTGACGGGTGCGGACCCGGTGTTGGACTGGATCACCGGCACGGCGCTCACGCAGGTGAAGAGTCGGCTGTCGGAGGATGATTGGCAGGCCTACCGCGCGGCGATCGCACCGGTGCTGGCCGCCGAGTACCCGCGGCGCGCCGACGGCATCACCTTCTACCCGTTCCGCCGCGTGTTCGTGGTGGCCCGCGTGGCCGCGTAGCCGCTTGGTCATTCGGAGCGCGCGGGCCCGTCGTCCTGCGGGGGCCCGTCGCGCACGTTGCGCAGGGCCTCCAAGACGCGCCCGACCAGGACGTCGATGTCGGCTTCGGTGGTGTCCACCACGAGATCGGCGTGCTCGGGCGGCTCGTACGGGGCGTCGACGCCCGTGAGGCCGGTGAGTTCGCCTGCCCGCGCGCGTGCGTAGAGGCCCTTCGGGTCGCGCCGCTCGCACTCGGCCAACGAGGTCGCCACGTGCACCTCGACGAACGGCAGCTCTGCCGCTTCGTTGAGCTTGCGGGCGATCTCGCGGTCGGACGTCAGCGGCGACACCAGCGATGCCAACGCCACCACACCGGCGTCGGCGAGCAACCGCGTGAGATGGCCGACGCGTCGGATGTTCTCGGCCCGGTCGCCGGCGGAGAAACCCAGATCGTCGGACAACCCGTGGCGGATGTTGTCGCCGTCGAGGAGGTATGCGACGTCACCGGACTCGACGAGCGCTCGTTCGACGGCCACGGCGAGGGTTGACTTCCCCGATGCGGGCAGCCCGGTGAACCAGATGGTGGCACCGCGCTGGCCCGTGCTGGACCAGCGGTGGCGACGATCCAACGACGACGGGTGCCAACGGATGTCGTTGCGCGTCTGGGCGCCCGGTCGGACTTCGCGGGCCTCGGTGATGGTGCCCGCACCAACGGTGTCGTTCGACGTCT
Organism: Mycobacterium sp. DHQP2018-32-09; assembly: GCF_058148405.1. Taxonomy (NCBI): domain Bacteria; kingdom Bacillati; phylum Actinomycetota; class Actinomycetes; order Mycobacteriales; family Mycobacteriaceae; genus Mycobacterium; species Mycobacterium sp. DHQP2018-32-09. The sequence continues at coordinate 39,239 of NZ_JBYVYK010000020.1, forward strand.
CGTCGATCAGGATGAAGGCGCCGACGTCACGGTTGTCGGCGTAGCGGTCCGCGACGACCACCGAGCTGGTGCGCAGCGTCACCGAGCCGATGTCGTTGAGTTCCAACTGGACCGGGCCATCGAGGTCGTCGAGCGTCTCGGGGTCCAGCTTGGTGTGCAGTTCCTGAACGGTGGCACGCACGGTCCGCGTACCCTGCTTGAGTGCGACGCGATCACCGGCGCGCAGCGGTGAGTCCGCGAACCAGCAGACGGTGGAGTACAACTCGCGCGCCAGCACGGGGTGGTCGGTCCGATCCGCCGCACCGCTGACCAGCACGTCACCGCGGCCGATGTCGATGCCGTCGGCCAACTCGACCGACACCGACAGCGGAGCGACGGCTACCGCCCGGTCGTCGTCGAGGGTGTCCAGGGCGGTGACGGTCGAGGTGGTGCCCGCGGGCAACGAGATCACCGCATCGCCGACACGCAGCGTTCCTGCCGCGATCCTGCCGGTGTAGCGGCGTCGCTGCTGCGCGGTGGGGCGTGAGACCCATTGCACGGGAAGCCGAAGCTTGGACGGTTCTGGTTGGGGAGCGGTCAATTCCACGTCTTCGAGGTAGTCCAGCAGAGTGGGTCCCGGATACCACGGCGTGCGCTCCGAGCGGTGCACGACGTTGTCGCCCGTCGTGGCCGCCATGGGGATCACCTGGAGGTCGGCCGCGGTGCCTGAGAAGTCCAACCGCTCGGCCAGCAGGCGGAGTTCAGCCCGCACCGAGTCGAACGCGGCCTCGTCGAAGTTCACCAGGTCGATCTTGTTGACGGCCGCCACGAAGTGCTTGATGCCCAACAGCTTGGCGATCCGCGCGTGTCGACGGGTCTGGCGCAGCACGCCTGCGCGTGCGTCCACGAGCAGGATTGCCACGTGGGCGTTGGATGCACCCGTGAACATGTTGCGCGTATAGCGTTCGTGGCCGGGCGTGTCGGCCAGGATGTAGCTGCGGTGTCGGGTCGAGAAGAAGCGGTAGGCCACGTCGATCGTGATCCCCTGCTCACGCTCGGCGCGCAAGCCGTCGGAGAGGGCGGCCAGATCGGCGACGCCGTCGTCGTCGGTGACGGCCTCCAGGTGATCCAACGGCAGGCTGTCGGTGTCGTGCAACAGCCTGCCGATGAGCGTGCTCTTGCCATCGTCGACCGATCCCGCGGTGGTGATGCGCAGTAGCTGGCGCGTCGCCGGTGCCATCAGAAGTAGCCCTCCCGCTTGCGGTCTTCCATTGCCGCTACCGATGTCCGGTCGTCGGCGCGGGTCTCGCCTCGTTCGGAAACCGTCGCTGCAGAGATCTCCTCGATCACGCCCGCGACGTCGGTGGCACGGGACCGGACGGCGCCGGTGATCGTCAGGTCACCGACCGTGCGGTACCGCACCCACTCCAGTAGCGCGGTTTCGTCGTCTCGCGGTTGGACGTACTCGGAGACGGCGAGCAGGATCCCGTCGCGCTGGAGGACGTCACGCTGGTGGGCGAAGTAGATCGACGGCAGCGCGAGGCCTTCCATGGCGATGTAGCGCCAGACGTCCAGCTCGGTCCAGTTCGACAACGGGAACACCCGGACCTGCTCACCCTTGCGGATCCGCCCGTTGTACAACGACCACGGCTCCGGTCGCTGCGCGCGCGGATCCCATTGGCCGAATTCGTCGCGGAAGCTCAGGATGCGCTCCTTGGCGCGGGCACGCTCCTCGTCACGTCGGGCCCCACCGAACGCCGCGTCGAACCCGCCCGCCTCCAACGCGTCCAGCAGCGTGCGCGTCTGCTGACGGTTGCGCGAGGCGCCTGGTCCGGGGTCGGCGACGCGGCCGTCGTCGATGGCGGTCTGCACCGAGGCCACGATGAGATCGTGCCCGTGCTCGGCGAGGCGTCGATCTCGGAACTCGATGACTTCGGCGAAGTTGTGCCCGGTGTCGACGTGCATGACGGGGAAGGGCAACGGTGCGGGGCGGAACGCCTTCTCCGCCAGGCGCAGCAGCACGATCGAGTCCTTGCCCGCCGAGAACAGCAGCACGGGGCGGGTCAGTTCGGCGACGACCTCACGGATGACGTGGACGGCCTCGGCCTCGAGGGTACGAAGTTCGTCGACGTGGGTGGCGTCGAGCGGGGCCGCGGTCACGTCGGCAGCCCGTCACGCTCGGCGTCGGTGCGGTAGCGCTCCACCCACTCGTCGGAGCGTTGATCCGCCTGGCGTTCCAGCACGGGGGCGGGTGCCAGGCTGGGATCGAGGCCGAGGGCCTCGAGCACGGTGCCCACCACCTGGGTCAGGTTGCGCCACAACACCGGATAGGGCACGTCGAGGGGGACCACGCCCTCCTCGGCGAACCACGTCCGTCAGCCTTCCTCCTGCGCCCGCAACATCGTGACCACGTGCGCGATGGCGCCCGCGTGATATTCGGCCCTGAGGTCGCGGGCCGGATCGGGCCGGCCGCGCCACACCCGCGTCTGCACCGCCCGCCAGAACGACACGGCCTGTGACACCACGTCGGGGCGGTAGACGTGGATGAGGACGGGATCGCTGCCCACGACGTCCCGGATGGCCGCGAGCAAGCCTTCGCCGGATCGCTCGGTGAGCCCGGCTGCCCGGTCCAGCAGGAGCGGAGTCTGGTTCCACATCAGCTTGCCGCCCCACACGCCGTTGGGCGTGCGTCCCACGGTGCGTACGTAGTCGCGCCAGATGTCGGCGGGAGCGATGTCGGGCTTGCCCTCGTCGAGCGGATCGAGCAGTCGCAGGATCGACTCGTCGGACACGCCTTCGAACCACTGTCGGGGCTGGGGTGACTGGCTGGTCGACGGCAGGTACTGGAAGAACTCCTGGGGTTCGCCGGCGACGCCCGTGGCGCGCAGGGACTCCACGAGCAGGGTGCTGCCACTGCGCTGCGACGCGAGCACCAGATATGCGGTGGGGGCGGCCATGTGCCAGAGCGTAACCCGAACCGAAAAGTGCTGCTAGACAGGCATTTTTATCACGATGAGTTTAACCGTGGTCGACGTGTACGCCGCGCCCCGCGGCCTCGGAAGACCGGCTGGGGAGCGGTCGGCCCAGGATGCTCAGGTAGGTGCTGGTGTAGCGCTCCGAGATCCGGGTGCCCGCGAAGTCCGACGGGATCACGTCGCCCGTCTTCTGGCGCCACGCGTCGAGTCGCAGGGCCAGGTCGGCCGCCACGGCCTCGTGGGCCGGGTCGACGTCGCCGAGGAGGAGGTTGACGCTCTCGGCGGGGTCCACGGTCAGGTCGTACAGTTCGCGCGCCGGGCGGGGGCCCTGCGTCCGGGGTGCCACCAGCCGCCCCGGTGGACTGTCCGCGATGTCCCAGGGCAGGTCCAATTCTGGTCGGGGAGCGTAGTTCTCGATGTAGGCGTACTGCTTGGTGCGGACGGCGCGGATGGGGTCGAACGAGTCGTGGTACGTCTTGGCGGTGTACACCTCGGCTCGCGCCGGGGACGGCTGCGAGGACGACTGGGGGGCCGCCAGCAGCGGGCCGGCATGCGAGACGCCCTCGACGTCGTCCGGCACGTCGCGGCCGAGAAGTTCCAGCAGCGTGGGCACCAGGTCGACGCCACTGAACATCTCGTCGTAGACCCGGCCGACGGTGCCCAGGCGCCGTGGCGGCCGCACGATGAAGGCGATGCCGGTACCCGCGTCGTACAGCGTCGACTTGGCCCGGGGGAGCGCGGGCCCGTGGTCGGTGGTGAACACCACCCACGTGTCCTGATCACGGCCGGTCGCGTCGAGGGTCTCCAGCAGGCGGCCCACGGCGGCGTCGGCGACGCGGATCGAGCCGTAGAAGTCGGCGAGGTCTTCGCGGACGTCGGCGGTGTCGGGGAGATAGGGGGGCACCTCGACGGTGTCGGGGTCGGCGGGTGCATAGCGCTCGCGGGGATACGGCCGGTGGGTCTCGAAGAATCCCGCCGTGAGGAAGAACGGCACGTCGGGAGCGTCCTCGAGGAACGAGCCTGCACGTGCCACCACGTAGTCGCACAGGGAGTCGCTGACGTCGAAGTGGTCGAATCCCAGTCGATCGGGGAAGGACGTCTCGTGCTGCATGCCGAACAGCACGGTGTGCCAACCTGATTCGGAGAGCAACCGGGGCAGGGTCCGTACGCCGGGTCGATACTCCCAACCGTGGTGCGCCAGTCCGATCAGGCCGTTGCTCTGCGGGTAGCGGCCGGTGAACAGTGATCCCCGCGACGGCGAACACAGGGGAGCGGTGGCGTGGGCGCGGGTGAACAGGATGCCCTCGGCCGCCAGCCGATCCAGGTTCGGGCTACAGACGTCCGCGTGACCGTAGGCCCCGAGGTGGCGGCCGAGATCGTGCCAATGGATCAGCAGCACGTTGTCCGTCATCGGGACAACATAGCGATGCGGTCGGCGACGAGTCGGCGGCCCGCGGCGATGGGCGCGACGTCGCGTTCCAGCTTCGACCCCAGCAGTGCCCCGTCGTAGATGAGCTGTACGTCGGAGGCCAGGGGGGCCGCGTCGGCGGATCCGATGCCCGCGGCGACCAGCAGGTCGGTCACGGTGTCGCGCAGCCAGGCGCGGTGAGCGCGCACGGGTTCGAGGTCGACGCCCGGATACTCCGACGCGGCGTTGGCGTACAGGCACCCACGGAAGTCCCGTGCCCGCGCGGACGCCGCGGCCAGGTCGAAGAAGGCCAGCACCTTCGCCACGGGGTCGGCGACGGCGGTGGTGGCGGCGATCCAGCGGTTGCGATCATCGTGATCCAAACCCCGCAGGTATGCCGTGACGAGTGCGTCCTTGGAGCCGAAGGTGCCATACAGGCTGGCCTTGGCCACGCCTGCCTCGCGCAGCAACTGATCGACACCGACGGCGCGAATGCCCTGGTCTGCGAACAGTTTCGTCGCTGCGTGCAGCAGTCGCTCGGCGGGCCGGCCGGTGCCCGCGCCCGCTGGGGGCGCCACCGCCGCGTGCGGTGTGGTGGAGGTCATGTTCCGAAGGTTAGCTCAGCGGAACAGATAGACAGACCGGTCTGTCTATAGCAGAGTGCGGGTGACCGAGCCCGCCGACGAAGGGATGCCACCGTGACGCTGTACCTCTACGAGATCACCGATCGCCGTTCGGACCGCACTACGATCGACCGGGTGCTCTCCGACGTCGATGCCCACGTCCGCAAGGCGGACGGCGAGCTGATCGAGGCCCAGGTCACCCGCGAGACCGGACGCATCTTCGCGATTGCCGAATTCGCCTCCGCCGCTGCGGTTCTGCAGGCCGAGGAGCTGGGCGTGCCCGAGGTCAGCGGGCCTCACCAGGTGCGGCTCGTCGGTACCGATCTGGCCGCCCTCAAGGCGGCCAAGCCCTCGGCGGGCTACCTGGTGGAATGGGATCTGCCCGCCGAACTCACGATGGACGCCTACCTCGCGCGCAAGAAGGCCAACGCGCCCAAGTACGCGAACGTCCCCGAGGTGTCCTTCCTGCGCACCTACGTCCGCGAGGACATGGACAAGTGCCTCTGTTTCTACGACGCCCCCGACGAGGCGGCCGTGCTGCGGGCACGCGACGCCGTCGAGACGCCGGTCGACCGGGTGCACCGATTGGCGGACGAGGGGTGAGCCCACTGGTCTCGCGGGCGGCTCCTGCCCCGTCCCCCTCGGCTTCGGATGCGCTGGGCCAGGTTGCCGCGGCCGTGGCCGACCGGGCCGCCGACATCGACCAGCAGCGCACGGACGTCCGCGTCGACATCCGCGCCCTCGGTGCGGCGGGCCTGTTCGACGCGGCCCTGGCCGACGACGGTCTCCCGGACATGGTGCGCGTCGTCGACGAGATGGCCGAGCAGAGTCTGGCCGTCGGGTTCTCCACCTGGGCTCACACCATGGCGCTGCAGTACGTGCGCCGGGCCCCGGAACCGTTGCGCTCCAACCATCTCGGCGAGTTGCGGACCGGAACGCGGATCGGGGTCACCGCGATGGCCGCCGCGCTCAAGCACATGGCGGGTCTCGGTGACCTGCCGCTGCGCGCCGTCGGTGATGGTGACGGCGTGCGCATCTCGGGACCCGTGCGGTGGGCCTCCAACCTGTTCGCCGGTGCGCTGATGGTCGTCCCGGCCAAGGCCGACGACGGTACGGCCTACGTCGCGCTGCTCGACGTCGACGCCCCCAGCGTCACCGTGGACCCGGCGCCGGCCCTCATGGCGCTGGGCGGCACGGCGTCGTCGTCGCTGCGCCTCGACGCCGTGTACGTCCCCCGGGACCGCATCGTCAGCGCCGACCTCTACGGATTCGTGCCGCACATCCGGCCCACGTTCCTGCTGTTGCAGTCGGCGTTCTGCGTGGGCGCCGCGCGCGCGGCGCTGACGGGCGCGGCCCGCGTCGGCGGGGTGCTGGCCGGGCAGTTCGCCGCCGAGTTGGACGAGCTGTCGACCCGCGGCGCCGAGATCGGCAACGAGCTGTACCGGCTGGCCGCCTCCCAGCCGACCAAGCGTGCGGTGACCCAGCTGCGCTTGGACGCCGCGACGCTGGCGCTGGCGGCCACGCGTCTGGAGACCACGCTGGTGGGAGGGGCCGGCTACGCGCTGGGCAGCGCGGCCAACCGGAGGTTCCGGGAAGCCGCCTTCCTACCCGTGCAGTCGCCATCGGAAGGACAGTTGCGGTGGGAACTGAGTCGGTACGACTGACCAACGCCGGCAAGCGATTCGGCGCCGCCGCGGCCCTGTCCGGAGTGGACCTGACCATCGGTGACGGGGAGTTCCTCGCATTGCTGGGGCGCAGTGGCAGCGGGAAGTCCACGCTGCTGCGCGTGTTGGCGGGCCTCGAGGAGCTGACGTCGGGCACCGTGCGGTGGCTCGCCGACGGCGGCAGGCCACGCACCGGCGTCGTGTTCCAACGGCCGCTGCTGATGCCGTGGCTCACCGTCGCCGAGAACGTATCGTTCGCACGGCGATTCGCCGCGCACCGCAACGACTTCGACGACGGTGACGTCGCCGGGCTGATGGCGCGCTTCGGCGTCGGCACGTTGGCCGACCGCTACCCCGACCAACTCTCCGGCGGTCAGGCGCAGCGGGTGGCGATCCTGCGGGCGGTCGCGACGTCACCGCGGTTGCTGCTGCTCGACGAACCCTTCAGCGCCCTGGACCCGGCGACGCGCGGCGAGCTGCAGAGCTGGCTGGCCGATCTCGCCGCAGCGCTCGAGGTGACGGTGGTGCTGGTCACCCACGACGTGGACGAGGCATTGGCGTTGGCACATCGCATCGTGTCGATCGACGACGGAAGACTCACCGGCGCCTGGCATCTCGTCGGTACGTCGGCCGAACGCAAGGCCGAGCTGAGGCGCGAGGTGCTCGCCGCGTACGCGATCCGGACGGCGCCGTGAGCGCCACGACCAGGCGCACCCTGCTTACCGGAGCGGCCGCGCTCGCCGCGGCGGGCGGACTGTTCGGCGTGGCCGACCTGGCTCGTAGCGCCACGACCGAGCCCGGCGCGGGCGGTGCCGGGCTGCGCATCGGTTATCTACCGATCACCGACGCGGCGCCGCTACTGGTGGCGCACGCCGCCGCGCTCTACCCGGCGGGCGTGGTGTCCTCGGCCAAACCCGTGCTGTTCCGCAGCTGGGCGGCGTTGGCCGAGGCCTTCATCACCCGCCAGGTCGACGTCGTCCACCTGCTGATGCCCATGGCCGTCCAGTTGCGCTACGCCCTGGGCGGCGGGGTGCGGGTGCTGGGGTGGAACCACACCAACGGCTCGGCGCTCACCGTGTCGCCCGACGTGCACGACCTCGCCGACCTGGCGGGCAGGCAGGTCGCCATCCCGTTCTGGTGGTCCATCCACAACATCGTGCTGCAGCAGTTGCTGCGAGCCCACGGTCTGACGCCCGTGGTGCGCACGGCGGCGTCGCGGCAGCGTCGCACCGTCGAGCTGATCGTGATGAGCCCGTCGGACATGGTGCCCGCGCTGGCCAACCGGTCGATCGCGGGCTACGTCGTTGCCGACCCGTTCAACGCCATCGCCGCGATCAAGAAGATCGGCCGCATCCACACGTTCCTCGGAGACGTGTGGCGCGATCATGCCTGCTGCGTCCTGATCACGCGCGACGACGTCATCGCACGTCGGCCGGACGCCGTGCAGGCCGTCACCGACGCCGTCGTCGCGGCGCAGCTGCGCATCGACGCCGACCGGCCGGGGGCGGCCGCCCAGCTCGCCGGCGGCGCCTATCTGCCGCAGCCGGTACCCGCCGTCCGCCTGGCGTTGACCTACCCGCAGCCGCCGTACGCGTTCGCCCACCCCGAGTGGCAGCCGCAGCGGCTGGGTTTCGCGCCGTTCCCGTTCCCGAGCTTCACGCGACGGTTGGTGGAGTCGATGGGCGAGACCGTCGTCGACGGTGACCGCCGCTTCCTCGACCGGCTGGACCCGGCGGCGGTGCACGCCGAGCTGGTCGACGACACCTTCGTCCGCACGTCCCTGGCCGCCCGCGGCGGCGCGCAGACGCTGGGGTGGAACCCCGGTGTCACCAGAACCGAACAGGTGCAACCCCGATGACCGAGACCCGGATGACCGCGACCCTCACGTCCTCGGCCGAGACCACCACGGGCGATGACGGCCGCCCGCTCGTCGCGCGGTGGCGGCGCATCTGGCCGCCGCTGGCGGCCGTCGCCGTGACCGTGGCGCTGTGGTGGCTCGGCACCGCCGTGCTCAGCGCACCCGACTCGCTGTTGCGCCAGACCGCGCCGCAGCACGTCGGACCCGCGCTGGTCGGGCTGTTCGAGCGCGGTGTCCTGCTGCCGGATGCGGGGGTCAGCGTCTACCGCCTGCTCATCGGGTTGCTGGTCGCGGCGGTGCTCGGCATTCCGATCGGCCTGCTGCTGGGCCTGAGCGTGTGGGCCGAGCGCGCCGCGACCCCGGTGGTGCAGTTCCTCCGGATGATCTCGCCACTGTCGTGGACGCCGATCGCCGTGGCGGTGTTCGGCATCGGCAATCAGCCGGTGATCTTCCTGATCGCGGCCGCCGCGGTGTGGCCCGTAGTGCTGAACACCGTGGCCGGCGTCCGGGCCATCGATCCCGGCCACCTCGACGTGGCGCGCACGTTCCACGCCACACGCCGTGAGCTGCTCACCGCCGTGGTGCTGCCCGCCATTCGCGGACACGTGCAGACCGGGCTGCGGCTGGCCGTGGGAATCTCCTGGATCGTGCTGGTGCCCGCCGAGATGCTGGGTGTGCGTTCGGGTTTGGGCTATCAGATCCTCAACGCCCGCGACCAGCTGGCCTACGACCAGGTGGTGGCGGTGATCGTGGTGATCGGCGCCATCGGTTATCTGCTGGACGTGCTGACGCGGCGCCTGCTCTCGTCGCGTCGTGGGTGATTCGTGGAGTTTCCGTTGCGCTCAGCGCGACGGAGACTCCACGAATCGACGGTTACGATGCCACGATGTGTCCCTGTGGAAGCGGTGTCGACTACTCCTCGTGCTGCGAGCCCCTGCACGACGGGACGGTGGAGGCGCAGCGCGCCGAACAGGTGATGCGGGCCCGCTACAGCGCCTACGCCAAGGGCATGGCGGACTATCTCTTCCGCACCTGGCATCCACGCACCCGGCCTGACGACGTCACCCTCGAGCCCGACCTGACGTGGACGGGATTGCAGGTGACCGACGTAGTGGCCGGCGGGATGGACGACGAGCAGGGTGAGGTGGAGTTCGTCGCGCACTTCCGCGCGCCGGACGGTGAGGGCGTGCTGCGGGAGCGCAGCAGCTTCGTCCGGCGCGGGAACCGCTGGGTGTACGTCGACGGGACGCAGTACCCGTAGCGGTGGTGGTGCGGGTCAGCGCACCGCGCGACGCAGGCGGATCGCGGCGCTGACGACGAGCGCGATCACCGCGCCAACGACGGCGGCACCGAGTAGCGAGACGCCTTGGGCGAGATCGAAACTCCAGCCGATGAAGTTGATCTTGGTGTGAATCGTGTTCTGCAACACGAAGATCACCAATGCGACCGCGAGCACCGCGGCCACGACGAGGGAGAACTTGGCGGCGAAGCCGCCGCGGGTGGGCTTTCGCTCGGGCGTGAGCTGCGTCATGGGAGGACCTTTCGTTCGGATGGGGATGTCCATGGGGATGTCCATGGGGATGTTGGTGGTCATGGGAGAGCGCGGCCGCGCCCCCGGATGTCGGGGACGCGGCCGACGTCGGCGGATCAGCTCAGCTTGTCCTTGATGTTCTCGCCGACCTTCTTGACGCCCGAGACGCCCTGGTCCTTCTGGCCCTCGGCCTTGAGGTCGTCGTTGCCGGTGATGTCACCGACGGTCTCCTTGACCTTGCCCAGCGCGTCCTCGGCGGCGTTCTTGGCCTTGTCGACGATGCCCATGATGTGATTCCTTTCTCCTGTTTTCGATTTCCTTGCGATCCGGGTGCCGGACGGCACCCGACGGCTAACGCGGGCCGGACTGCCCACGGTGGTCGCGGACGACGTGCACGCCGAGACGTGCCGCCCGGACGGCCGGGTGACGCTTGACCGACGCCTTGGCGATGCGCCACGCCAGCCAACCCACGCCCAGGGCGGCGACCGCACCGGCTACGCAGAACACGGGAGTCCTGCCCGAGCGCGCCCCCGAATGGGCGGCGCCGCCCGGCGTCGGCTCGCCCTTGGAGTAGGCCCGCCGCACGGCGGTCGTGACACGCTCGTCCTCGTTGCCGAGAACGTCTGAGACCTCGCTCATCGAGTTACCTCCTCGCCGGGCCCCGCGCCGCGGAACCGATGCCGTTGCCAATGGAGACGGGACCAGCGGCGGAAACCGAACATCGGTTTGCCGTGATCTACGCCACGGGTCCTGTACCCAGGAGGGTGGGTTTCCACCGCCCGGCCCGACGGCCGGCGGCACACGTCAGCTGCGCGGCACTCCGCACGCCGAGTAGACGAACCGGGGCGGGACGTCGACGGTGAACTGCCGCTGCGGCACGCGCGCCAGCACGTCCTCGGACAACGGTGACTTGAAGTGCAGCGAGAGGCCGCCCGAGAACGTCGGATCCACCTCGGAGATGTCCGGGACGTCCAGTGTCAACCCGGAGGCGTCGAGGGTGCCCGTCACCATCGAGCCGGCCGGATCGGACCAGCGGTGGTCGACCGCGCGAACCGCCTTCTTCGGCGCCGACGACAGGGTGGCGAGCACCCGGGCGTCGGTGATGACCAGCGCCCCGACGTAGCTGCGCAGGTTGCCCTTGGCGGTCTTGCCGGGCACCCGACCGGAGAACCGGAAGGTCACCGGGACGGACTCGGCGAGGTGGACGATGCCCTCGGACGCCAGGCCGGCGCGCATGTCGTCGGGCAACTGCCCGATGCCGATCAGCTTGCGCAGGATCACTGCCATGGCTGCACGGTAGCGCTCCGGCTCGCAGCATGTTCGGATTCGTTCGTCACCGCCGACGGAGCTTTGCTCGCTACCGTGGTCGGATGGGACGAGGCAAGACCTGGCCGCTGGTCGCCGCGATGTGTGTCGCCGCGGTGGTCTACGTGGCGGCGTGGCTGGGCTGGGCGGCATCGTGGTCGTGGGTCACCGACGTCGACGACTCCACGCTGGCGGCCGCGCATCACGTCGGCGTCGACAGCGGCGTGTGGATCGGTTCGTGGGACGCGCTGTGCACGGTGTTCTCGCCGTTCGTCCTGCGCGTCGTCGCCCTGGGCGTGGCCGTCTACGCGTTCGTCCGCAGACGGCACCGCATCGGGTGGTTCCTGATCGTCGTCGCGGTGCTGTCCGGGCTGCTCACCGAGGGCGCCAAGCAGTTGGCCGATCGGCCGCGGCCGGGTACGGCCATGGTGTCGGCGTCGTCGTCGTCGTTTCCGTCGGGGCATGCGTTGGGGGCCATGTCCTGCGTGCTGGCGTTGACGGCGGTGCTGCTGCCATACGCGGCGGCGCGCTGGCGGCCGTGGTGGCTGGCGCTGGGCATCGCGGTGATCGTGCTCGTCGGAGTGGGGCGGGTGGCGCTCAACGTGCACCACGCGTCCGACGTGGTCGCGGGATGGGCGCTGGGCTTCGTGTGGTTCGCCGGGTGGCTGCTGGTCCTGCGGCCGGATGCCTTCGAGCGGCAGGTCAGCGAATCGGTCCGAATACCGGAAGGCCGCGGTAGTGCACGCTGAAGCTGGCCTCCTCGAGCATCATCTCCACCTCGCCGTCGTGCGCCAGCGGCGTCGGTCCGTCCAGTGACCGGAAGCTGAACTGCGGTACGCGCAGTTCGTGATAGAGCGGGCTGCGCACCAGCCGGCCGAGGATCAGCGAGGTGAGGATCCGCAGCCGGGCCAAGGGTTTTCCGGTCTCCAGGATGCGGACGTCGATCAACCCGTCGTCCAGCCTGCCGCGACGCGACGGGGCGAATCCCGACGGCAGGTACACCGAGTTGCCGAGGAAGAACAGCGAGGTCTGCAGTTCCCGATTGTCGTAGCAGATGCGCACCGGCGCGTCGCGACGCAGCGTGTGGAACAGCGCGTACGCGCCGGCGAGCGGCTTGCCGATCCGTTTCTCGAGCTTCTCCCGCGTGCGGACGAAGGCGGGATAGGCGCCGATGCTCGCGGTGTTGATCACGGTTCCGGTCTCGTTGAGGCGCACGACGTCCACGCACGCCACGGTGCCTTCGCGGATCGCCGCCACGGTGCGCGCGACGGTGTCGCAGCCGATGTCCTTGGCGAAGTGGTTGAACGTCCCCGCCGGGAACACGGCGAGCGGCACACCGGCTGCCACGGCCACCCCGGCCGCGGCCGACACGGTGCCGTCGCCACCTCCGACGGCGAGCACCTGGGCGCGGCTCGCGGCGTCCCGCATGATCTCCACCGGGTCGGCGTCGCCGTCGAGTTCCACGATTTCCATGGCGGGCAACGCTTCTCGCACCTCGTCGATGACGCGGGCGCCGGTGCCGCTGCCCGAGGCCGGGTTGATCACCAGGACGACGCCCTCGCCGTCGGGCCGCTTGGGGGTGTCGACGTAGAGCGGTTGCGAGGTGGCCGTACGGACCTCGACGACGGGCGGCACGATGCGGCCACCCACCACGGCGATCGCGGCGCCGATGCCGAAGCCCGCGAGCACGTCGCCGGGGTAGTGCGCGCCCGTCGCGACGCGCGACAGCCCGACCAGGCCCGCCAGCAGCGACAGGCCCAACCCGGTGGACGGGCTCTCCAGGCCGACGCCGACGGCGAACGCCGCCGCGCTCGCCGAATGCCCCGACGGCAGCGAGTTGGACGTGGGCATGCGACGCGACCGCCGCACCAGCGGCACGTTCGCGAAGTTCGGGCGGGGCCGCACCCACACCCGCTTGGCGACCTGGTTGGTGAGCAGGCTGGTGAACGCCAGCGTGATCACGCCGCGGGCAGCGCCGCGTCGGATGGCGGGCGTGCCGACCGTGCCGAGGCCGGCGGCGATGGCGAACCACAGCTTCGAATGGTCGGCGGCCCTGGTCAGCCGGGGCATGGCGGTGTCCAGCAGCGGACTCGGCGACCCTGCGACGGCCTCGAAGATCTCGCGATCCAAGGTGCCGAGCCCCTGGCCGATCTGTCGTAGGCCCCGACGACTGCGCCACGGTGTCATGCCGACCAACCCTACGGGCTGCGCTCTTGGTTACCGGATCGTGTCCGCTCCTTGATTGACCCGGCCCGGGTCCGCTACCGACGATGGAGGGCGTGCGCCGACTCCTCACCACGCTGGGCGTCGCGCTGCTGACCCTGCTGTGCGCCCCGGCCGCGCACGCCGAACTGCGACCGTGGTTCGAGGGCCGGGTGGGTCCCGCGACTCAGGTGATTTCCGTTGTGGGCGTTGGCGACACCGACGCCAAGATGGACGTCTACGAGCGCACCTCCGCCGGTTGGCAGGCCGTGGGCGCCGGCATTCCCGCCAAGATCGGGGCACGCGGGATGTCGGCCGATCACTTCGAGGGCTCGATGAAGACGCCGATGGGCGTCTACGGCCTCGACTACGCCTTCGGTACGCAACCCAATCCCGGGGGCGCCCTGCCCTACGTCCAGGTGGGGCCCGATCACTGGTGGGACGGCGACGTCGACAGCCCGACCTACAACACCATGCAGGTCTGCGAGCGGTCGCAGTGCCCGTTCCGCACGTCCGGCGCCACCGAGAACCTGGACATCGCCCCGTACGCGCACGCGATCGTCATGGGGGTGAACAAGGAGCGCACGCCCGGGGCGGGCAGCGCGTTCTTCGTGCACGGTTCCGACGGCAGCCCGACGGCGGGGTGCATCGCCATCGACGACGCCATGGTGGTGAAGCTCATCCAATGGCTGCGTCCCGGCGCCGTGATCGCCGTCGCCGAGTAGGGCCGGGTAGGTCAGCCGTGGGTGGCCAGGGCCGTGCCGGGGTGCACGGTGAAGTTCGTGATCGACGCGGTCGACATGGTGACCTCGTAGGTGCGCTGGTAGCCGGTGGCGCTGATGCGCCAGCCGTCGGGCGTCCGCCGGTAGCGGTCGGTGTAGAACGCCGCGCCGTAGAGCATGAAGTCGAAGTCCGGTGCGATCACCCGGTCCTGCAGGTACCAGATCCCCGTGGCCTCGTCGCCGTCGACCGTGATCTCCGGATGCGTGACGCGGTGCTCGGTGAGGATGCTCGCGGGCATCGAGGTGCGCATGAACTCCACCAGCGTGTCGCGGTCGGTGAAGTGGTGTTCCTCGCCCAGCGAGCTGCCGTAGTCACCGACGATGTCCTCGGTGAGGGTGTCGGCGAAGTCGTCCCAATGCTTGGTGTCGAGTGCGCGCAGGTACCGGTACTTGACTTGCTGGATCTCGTCGATGTCACCCATGGCGGTCATTGCAGCACAACGGCCGCACCCGCGATGGGGGTTCGACGCCAATTGACCAGCGGGTCAACGGTCCAGATGTCGACCACCGACGCAAATGCGCGATGTGAGAACGCTGTTGGTCGCATGACGATCGGGTGGGGGCGGTGTGTCCGCACCGGGGCCGGCCGCGCATCCGCGTTATGGTGGGGTCCGTTATGAGCGACCCCTTGGGGTTGTCGATCGGGACCACGAACATGGTTGCGGCTCGCGTCGGCAACCCGCCCGTCACCCGACCATCCGTGCTCACCGTGTCCGGACGCGAACTCGGGGGCTTCGTCGAACGCGTCGGAGATCCGGTCCCGCTGGTGGCGGCCGACGGCACGGCCCACCGTGCCGACGATCTCCTGGTCGCCCTGCTGGAGGAGCTCGTCGAGGGGGCCGAGGAGACCGCCGAGCAGATCGCGATCGCCGTCCCCGCCCACTGGAACGGTGCGACGTTGCGGTCACTGCGCAATGCCGTGCGGGCCAGTACGGGTCTGGGCGGAACGTCGACTCGGCTGGTCTCGGATGCGGTCACCGCGCTGACCGCGTTGCACGCCGGTCCCGGATTGCCGACGCACGGGGTGACGGTGCTGGTGGATCTCGGTGGTGGCGGAACCACGATCACGCTCGCCGATGCCGCGGCGGCGTTCGAACCCATCGAGACGCGCCGCGTCCCGGACTTCGCCGGAGCCCAGATCGACCAGGCGCTGGTGACCCACGTTCTCGACCACGTCGGCGCGGCAGGCGGCGTGGACCCCGCGGGGACCGTCGCGGTGGGCTCGTTGACGCTGCTGCGCGACGAGTGTCGCCGCGCCAAGGAGACGCTGTCGACCCACGATTCGGCCGACGTCACCGTCGAGTTGCCGGGTCATCGTTCGGTGGTGACGGTGACCCGCGAGCATCTCGACCCCCTACTGGCCGTACCGCTGGACGCGGTACTGTCCGAGCTGGACGATCTGCTGCGGCGCAATCACGTTGCCGCTGACGATGTTTCGTCGATCGCTGCCGTCGGCGGCGGTGCCGGCATCCCGTTGGTCGCCCGGCGTCTCGCCGAGCACGGCTCGGCACCCGTGCTCGTCAGCGCCGCACCGGCGTTGGACGCGGCGCTCGGCGCTGCCGTATTCGCCGCCCACGCAGCCGATTCCGACGCCGCGACGGGCATGGCTCAGGTACCCGCGATCACCGAGGTGATCAGCGACGCCGAACCGGGATCGGCGACGTTTCGCGCGCTTGCGTGGTCCCAGGACGAGGCCGGTGACGACGGCGTGCTGCCCTTCGCGGGCGAGTACGGCGGTTCCCCGTACGGCGGTTCCTACGATGTCAGTTCCTTCGATGACGCCTACGACGCCAGCACCACGCGTGCGGTGGCCGAGTACGTGCCGCCCGCCGAACCCGTGGCCCGAGGCGGCGCATGGCAACGCCTGCCGCTCGTGGTGTTCGGCGTGTCGGCGGCGGTGGCGCTGGTGGCCGTCGGGGGCGTCGCGATCGCCTTGACGAGTTCGTCCGAGGACACCCGTCCCACGTCTCCTCCTGCCGCGCCGGCGCCCGTCACCTCGACGCTGCCGTCCACGCAGCCCGCGGCCCCGCCGCCGACCACGGCGCCTCCGCCTCAGCCCGCCACGCAGGCACCCCCGCAGACCGTGACCGTCACCAGCGAGGCTCCGCCGCCGACCGTCACGGTGGAACGGCCCGCGCCGGTGACCACCACGACCACGACCGTCGCTCCGACCACGACCCCGACCACGACCCCGACCACCCCGACCACGACCCCGACCACCACGCCGCCGGCCGAGACGACCACGACCACCACGACCCCCGAGGGTCCGGTGATGACGACGAGTTACCTCACGGTGCCGTTCGTGCCGGTACCCATCCCCATCCAGGTGCCGTCGACGTCGAGCGCGCCACCGGTGTATCAGCAGCCGCCGTACTATCAGCAGCCTCCGGTGTATCAGCAGCCGCCGTACTACCAACAGCCTCCGGTGTATCAGCAGCCGCCGCAATTCCCTTACTAGCAACCTCACAGCTCGGTGGCAGCGCTTCCGGCGGGATTGACCTCACCATTGGTCACCATGAAGAGCGAAGAGACCCAGCCGGACCGCGGCAACGCTCGGCTACTCGCCGTAATGGGTGCGTGCGCCGTCGCCGGACTGGCAGTACTGGGAATTCACTACGGCGCGAACACGTCTGACGGTCCCAGCGTGCTCGCGGGTTCGGGCCATGGCGCCACGAACGAGCAGTACGTGCAGCCCGTCGTCGGCGCGGCCAACTTGGGGGCCACCGCGACGTGGACCACGCCGCTGCCGACGCCAGAGGTGGAAAAGGCGACCCCCGCGATCAAGGCGCACTGACGTGCGACGGCTCGCCATCGGCGTGCTCGCCGCCGCCGCCCTGACCGCGGGTCTGGGTCAAGGGATCGCCTACGCCTCGACCCCGGACGTGACCGGCCAGAAGTACTCCGACGCGAAGACCGCCATCAGTCAGGCGGGCCTGACGCCGGTGGTCGTCACCACCGTCGGAGACCGCAAGGACTGGAGCAACTGCCTGGTCTCCAACGTGCAACAGCGCACCGAGGCGGCGCCGGAGAACAGCTCGGGATCCTCGACCAAGGAGGCTCTGGTGTCGCTGAACTGCGACGCGGCGCCGGCATCGGCGACCACTCCGGGTTACTCGGCGGCGAGCCCCGAGGCCAAGGCCATCGTGGCCGCGGCACAGGCAGCCAAGGCCAAGCAGGAGGGCTCCTCCTAGTCACGTCCTCCTAGGACCGCCGTGTCCCCGGGGTCAGTCGTCCTCCCAGCGGGGGTGGTGGCAGGCCGCGACGTGAGCGGTCGCCAGCTCCCGCAGCCGGGGGTCGTCGCCGCGGCAGACGTCGGTGGCCCAGGGGCACCGGGTGTGGAAGTGGCAGCCGGGCGGCGGGTCGATGGGGCTGGGCACGTCACCCTCGAGCACCAGCCGCTCCCGCTGGGCGTTCAGCCGCGGATCCGGGATGGGTACCGCCGACAGCAGCGCCTTCGAATAGGGGTGCAGGGGATGTTCGTACAGCGCCCCCGCACTCGACATCTCGACGATGCGGCCGAGGTACATCACCGCCACCCGGTCCGACACGTGCCGCACGACCCCCAGATCGTGCGCGACGAACAGGTAGGCCAGACCGAACTCGGCCTGAAGGTCCTTGAGCAGGTTGATGATCTGCGCCTGCACCGAGACGTCGAGCGCCGACACCGGCTCGTCGGCGATGATGAGCTTGGGACGCAGCCCGAGCGCACGGGCGATGCCGATGCGCTGCCGCTGACCTCCGGAGAACTCGTGTGGATAGCGCTCGGCGTGCTCGGGCTGCAGGCCCACCCGATCCAGGAGGTCCCGGACCCGGGCGGTGACGTCGCGTCCCGAGGCGATGCCGTGCAACTCCATGGGTTCGCCGATGATCTGGCCGACGCGCTTGCGCGGGTTCAGCGAGGCATAGGGATCCTGGAAGATCATCTGCATCTGCCGACGCATGGGGCGCATGCCGCGACGAGACAGGCCCACCAGCTCCTGGCCTTCGAAGCGCACCGAACCCGAGGTCGGCGGCGTGAGTTGCATGATGGTCCGGCTCAGCGTCGACTTGCCACAGCCGGATTCACCGACCAGGCCCACGGTCTCGCCGGCCCCGATGGTCAGGCTGACGCCGTCGACTGCCTTGACGCGACCCGACTCCCGATCCACCACGACGCCCGACTTGATGGGGAAGTGCTTCACCAGATCGGTCACCTCGAGCAACGCATCGCTCATGACGGCACCGCCTTTCGCAGTCCGATGCGCCCGTCGACGGTGCGCAACCGGCGTTTGTCCTCCGGCGTGAGCCAGCACCGATCGCCGTCGAGTGGGGGTGGTTCGCTGCACCGGTCGAACTCGTGGGGGCAGCGTGGGGCGAACCGGCAGCCCGTGGGCGGATTGAGCAACGACGGTGGTGCACCGGCGATCTGGGCGAGCCGAGCGGGGCGGTCGTCGTCGAGTCGCGCGATGGATCCCAGCAGACCCCACGTGTAGGGATGCTGCGGATCGTAGAACGCCCCCTCCAGCGTGGTGTCCTCCACGATCTGACCGGCGTACATCACCACCACCCGATCGGCGATCTCGGCCACGACGCCCAGATCGTGGGTGATCAGGATGACCGCGAGCCCCCGTTCGGCGTTGAGCCGGGCCAGCAGCCGCAGGATCTGCGCCTGCACCGTCACGTCGAGCGCGGTGGTGGGCTCGTCGGCGATCAGGACGTCGGGTTCCAGCGCCAGGGCCATCGCGATCATCACGCGTTGGCGCATGCCGCCGGAGAACTCGTGGGGGTAGTGCCGTGCGCGTCGCTCCGGATTGGGAATGCCGACGGCGGTCAGCAATTCGACCGCGCGCTGCCGCGCCTGGGCCTTGGACACGTCCTGGTGCGCCCGGATCATCTCCACGATCTGATCGCCCACCCGGTACACCGGATTCAGCGACGTCATCGGATCCTGGAAGATCATCGCGATCCGCCGCCCCCGGATCTCCCGTAGGCCGGCGTCGTCGAGCGTGGTGAGGTCGTGTCCGTCGAAGCGGACCGCACCGGTGATCGTCGCGTTCGGCGCCCTCGTCAGTCCGAGCACGGTCTGCGCGGTGACGCTCTTTCCGGAACCGGATTCCCCGACCACGGCCAGGATCTCGCCGGCGGCCAGGTCGAACGACACCCCGTCGACGGCATGCACGATGCCGCCGTCGGTGGCGAACGAGACCCGCAGGTCCTCGACGGACAGGATCCCCCGGTGAGCGGCGTCCGAACGGACTCCCTGGTGGTCTTCCACCGACCGGCTCATGCGTGTGCCCCTTCGCCCAGGCGGATGCGCGGATCCAACACCGCATAGAGGATGTCGACGATCGTGTTGAAGAGCACGATGAAGAACGCGCCGAACATGGTGACGCCCATCAGCGGTGGCAGGTCCAGGCTGCCGATGGCGCGGCCCGCGTAGAGTCCCACGCCGTTGATGTTGAAGACGGTCTCGGTGAGGATCGCCCCGCCGCCGACCACTGCCCCGAAGTCCAGGCCGAACAGCGTGACGATCGGAATCATCGAGTTGCGCAACACGTGTCGGATGCGCACCTGCCGCTCGGGGATGCCCTTGGCGCGCGCCGTGCGGACGTAATCCTCGTTCATCACGTCGAGCATGTTGGAACGCAGCACTCGACTGTAGAACCCGACGTAGAGCACCGCGAGGGTCAACCACGGCAGGATGAGGTGGGTGAACCACTTCAGCGGGTCGACGGTCAGCGGCACGTAACTGCTGGTGGGAAACAGTTCGACCTTGAACGTGAAGAAGTACAGCAGGATGGCGGCCAGCCAGAACACCGGCATCGAGATGCCCACCAGCGACAGGATGGTCAGCGCCCGGTCGGTGAACCGGCCGGCGTGGATGGCGCTGAAGTAGCCGAAGACCACGGCCAGCACCATCCACAGCACCGCCGCACCCACGGTGAGCGACAGCGTCGCGGGCAGGCCGCGCCAGATCTGCTCGGTGACGTTCTGCGAACTCGCATAGGACGTCAGCTGCCCGGTGAAGATCTTGCGCATCAGCGTCAGATACTGGATGGGCAGCGGCTGATCCAGCCCGAGATCCGCACTGACCCTGGCGATCAGCTCCGGATTGGCGTTCTTGCCCGCAATGCGGATCGCGGGGTTCGAGTTCGGGATCACGTTGAAGATCAGGAACACGATCACCGATATCGCGAACAGCACTGCGATCATCCCGGTCACTCGCCGGGCGACGAAACGAACCATGTCAGTGCTCCAACCGGATCTTGGCCCGGGGGTCCAGGGCATCGCGAAGACCGTCGCCGAATACGTTCAGCGACAACACCGTCAGCACGATCATCAAGCCGGGGACGATGGTCAGGTGCGGTGCCGTGTAGATCGTCTGATACCCGTCGGCGATCATCGTGCCCCACGACGCGCTCGGTGGCCGCACGCCGGCGCCGAGGAAGCTCAACGCCGATTCCAGCAGCATGTCGTTGGCGATGTTCAGCGTGAAGAACACGATGATCGTGGAGACGACGTTGGGCAGCAGTTCGGTGACCATGATGCGCACCGGACCCTTGCCCTGGGCGACGGCAGCCTCGACGAACTCCTTCTCGCGCAGGGCCAGTACCTCGCCACGGATCGGTCGGGCCATGTAGGGCACGTACACCAAACCGATGATGAGGATCGGGATCCACAGGGAGTCACCGGCGATGACGACGAACCCCACGTCGAGCCCGCCGACGGCCAGGGCGGTGCCGAGCGCGATGCCGAGCAACAGCACGGGAAATGCCCAGACCACGTCCATCGCTCGCGACAGGATGGCGTCGATCCACCCGCGGTAGAAACCGCAGAGCAAGCCGACGACCACCGCGATCACCGTGGTGATCGCCGCGGACGCCACGCCGATGAAGATGGACGTCCGTCCGCCGTAGAGCAGCCGCACCATGACGTCGCGACCGTTCTGGTCGGCGCCCAGCAGGTACTGGCCGCGCAGGCCCGGCCCGATCGGGGTGCCGTCGGGCGACACGATGTCGACGGCCTGGCCGTCGACGTCGATGGTGTCGGTGATGTGGTTGGCGTCCGGCGTGGTGTGCGCGACGTGGTCGGCCCACAGCGGCGCGGCCAGGCACAGCAGCACGATCAGGATGAACAACACCCCGAACGCCAGGCTGACCTTGTTGCGTCGCAGGCGAATCCAGGCGAGATACCAGGGGCTGCGCCCCTGGATCTCGGCCGCGGGAACTCCGGTGGGGCGCGGCGGTTCGTCCGCTACCTCCACCTCGGTGAAAGGGGCTGCCATTACTTGAGCTTGAAGGAGCTGAAGTCCTGGTTGAACAGCAGATGACGATAGCTCTCGTCGAAGTCCATCCGTTCCGACAGGAACGTCGTGAACTCCTCGTTGCCGTACGGGGCCCACACCGCTTGCTCCATGTAGGCGCGATCCAGCGCGGCGTAGGCCTCCTTCACGCCGGGATCGTCGAGCTGCTTGGTGCGCAGCTCGTTCATCTTGGCGTCGAGGTCACCCAGGGCGGCGCGGGAGAAGTTGTTGCCGTTGGTGGGCAGGATGCTCGCCCCGTTGAGCAGCGGACGGAAGAAGTCGTCCGGGTGCGGGAAGTCCTGGAACCAGTCCGCGAAGCCGGTGTCGAGGTCGGGCGTGGACTGGTTGCCGATGGTGGCCCAGTAGACGTCGCCGGAGATGACCTTGAGCGTGGCGTTGAAGCCGAGCTGGGTCAGCACGTCGTGGTAGTACTCGCCGATCCGCTTGCGATCGGGCTCGTCGTCGGTCCACACGGTGATGTCACGATCGGCCGGGTTGGCTTGGGCGATGAGAGCTTTCGCCTTCTCCATGTCGGGGCCGGGGTAGAGCTTGAACTCCTCGTAGCCGGGCATGCCGGGCGGCAGGATCTGCTGCGACGGGTGCAGCCGGCCACCGAACACCCGGTTGAGGGCCTCGGGGTCGATGGCGTAGTTCACGGCCTGACGCACCCGCACGTCGTTGAACGGCGCGGTCTGGGTGTTCATCCAGAAGTAGTACGTGTTGATCGAGTCCTCCATGCGGAAGCGATCGCCGTACCGTGACTTGACCTCTGCGAGCCGGTCGGCGTCGGGCGGATCGGACATGTAGTCCACCCGGTTCTGCTCGATGTCGGTCACCTGCGCGGTATTGCTCTTGTTCTGGGTGATGGTGATCTTGTCGACTTGCGCGTCGGCCACCTCGTCGGCGCCGGCGTCCTTGACCGAGGAGAAGTTGGGGTTGCGCTCCAGCGTCATGGTCTGCGGGGCTTGGACATTGGTGATCATGAACGGTCCGCTGGCCGGTGGCGGATTGTTGGTGGCGTCCTTGTCCAACGGCGTGCTCGGGGGCACGGGTGCGGCGAACGGCAGGCCCAGCACGTTGTCGAACGTGCCGTTGGGTGCGGTGAGCGTAATGGTTATGTCACCGGTGTCATCATTGGTGACGATGCCGCTGATCTCGTTGGCGGTGCCGGCAGCGTATTCCTTTGCGCCGACGATGGGTTCGAAGAACACCGAGCCGCCGGAATTCGCCTTGAACAGCCGCTTGATGGCGTAGGTGAAGTCGGAGGCCTTGATGGGCGTGCCGTCGGAATAGCGCATGTTGGAGCGCAGCTTGAGCTTGTAGGTCAGCCCGTCGGGTGAGATCTCGGGCATGTCCTGGGCGAGCGCGGCGACCACCTCGGTGCCGTCCTGGCCCTTGGCGTGACGGTACGTCAGCAGCGGCGTGTAGACGTTGTAGAGCGTCTCCCAGCCCTCGACGGTGTAGGAGAGCTGCGGGTCCACATAGTCGGGGAACGACGTCATCGTCACCGAGATGTCGCCGCCGCCGCTCCCTCCCGCCCCACTCGAATCGTTACCACCACCGCACGCGCCGATGGCGGCGGCCACGGTCGTGGCGCACGCGATCGTCGCGAGCTTGCGAAGCGTCCTCATTGGGTCTCCTTTGGATGCCGTTGGCTGTCGGCAGATGTCCTAAAGCTGTACGCCCTTCAACGGCGCCGCATCGTATCTTTTCCGAAAATTCACGGTTGGCAAGTCCAACTTTCCGATTCGGTGGGGCGCCACCCGGAAATGTCGGTCCTACAGCGAATGTTTGACGGCTGCGAAAATTTGGTGTGCGAGCCGGGGTGGAACGGAGTTGCCCAACTGCGCCTGCACGCTCGCCCGGGTACCGACGAACTCGAAGTCGTCGGGGAACGTGAACAGGCGTTTGACCTCTGCGGCGCGCAACCGCCGGTTGCTCCAGTGAAAGGGGCCGACGTTGGGTCCCGGTTGAGCCTGGATGGTGGGCGAGGGCTTGTCGGGATCGAGTTTGAGCAAAAACGACCAGTACCGGCTGCGCCACTCGAACTTCGGCTCCGGATGACCGCGTTCGGCGGTGTAGTGGAGGTAGTTGCCGCCCGGTGGGATGTCGGCCAGCAGGGGCGCGTACTGTCCGCGGAGCACTTCCTCGGGTTCGGGATCGCACACCAGACCGGCCAGCGCTTGGCCCGCCGTGACGAACGGACGGTCGCCGTTGCCGGTGGAGCGGCGTTCCCACCTGCCACCGTGCGTGGGTTCTGGCAGCCGCGGGGTGGGCCTGCCCTTGGGGGCGCCGACGATGAAGAGCCGTGGACGGGCTTGTGGTACACCGAAGTTCGCGGCGTGGAGCACGTCCATCCGGTAGGCGTAACCGGCCTCGTCGATCTCGCGTAGCAGCCGCTGCAGGGCGGGCCTGCTGGCGCGGTTGTCGTAGGTGAGCGCATAGACGTTCTCCAGGACGAACGCCCGCGGCCGGGCCTCGCGCAGCACCCGGGTGTACTCCTGGAGCAGCGACGCGTCCGGGTCCAGGCCCGACCGCTTCCACTCCAACCAGAAGCCGCTCTTGGAGAACGGGGTGCAGGGCGGCCCGCCGAGCAGCAGATCGGGACGCTGGCCCTTGCGCAGACCTGCGGCGCGCAGGATCTCCGCGGTGCTGGTCTCGAGGATGTCGCGTTGGATCACCGGTGACGCGAGCTTGGGGAAGTTCTTCTCCATGGTGAGCGCCGCATCCCGGTTGCGCTCCACGGCGGCGCGCACGTCGAAGCCGGCGGTCTCGGCCCCGAGGTCCAGTCCGCCCGCTCCGGAGAACAACGAGATCGCCGTTCCCTTGCTGCTCGCCATGGCCAAGAGCATCGCATGACCCACCGACGAATCCGGGTACGCGGGCGGCGGCGGGCTACTTGTCGAGTTCCTTGGCCAGTAGCAGTTCGACGGCCCGGGCCGTCTTGAACGGGAACTTGCGCCAATATGCGTAGAAGTCGGCCTCGGTGTCGAACTCTCCGCGCCCCGCGCGGAGGTCGGCGATCTTGTCCACCGCCCCGATGTACTCCCGCGTGGTCGACGATCGGTGTCTGCTGGCGATCCGCCAGGGCTGCTGCACGATCAACTCGAGGTCGGCGACCCGGCCGGGTCGAGTCTCGTCCAGGGTGTAGATGCCCAGGACGTCGAGGTGTGAGGCGTAGTCGGCGAAGGGGCGCATGACTCCCGGGAACAGGATCTTGGGGTGCCGGAAGTAGGTGTTGCCGGTGTAGAGCGTGATACGGCTCTGGGTGCGCCCCAGCGGGTTTCCCCGTGCCCCCACGGCCCGCCGGGCGACCTTGATGTCGACGGCGTGGAATCCGCCGCCGAACGCGTCGCCGCCGAACTCGACGTCGGGGTAGCCACGCTCGGTGCCGCGTGCCGCGGTGGCTCCCGCCAGGTCCTCGGCCCGGTCCACCAGGAAGCTGACGATGCCGACCTCGAGCACGTTGGCCAGTGCCGCGGGCTCCTTCGGCAGGGGCAGGATGTGGCCGCCTGCGAGGAGTTGTGCCTCGAGATCGGCGGCATCGGTGGCCACCAGCGGCCAGTCGTGGTCGCCGCGACTGCGGAACACCCCGCCCAGGCCCCAGCCGTAATCGGCGCACTGCTCTCGCAGCCATTCCTCGACCGGCACCACGGATAGGCAGCTTGCCAGACGATCCGACCGCCTCCCGCGTGGCGCTGCGAGCAGGCCATTGACAGCGCTGCAAATTCGATAGCCAGGTATTACACAATGTGAACAAAATGCTGGTGAGCACCTATAAATACCGTCAGTATGGTATTGCTAATCTTGCGACGATCCGTGTGGCCGCCGGTCCGGACGTTGCTCCGGGGGGAAGGGGTGTGCCAATGCCGTTCACGGACGTGGCCGCGGGGCCAAGGATCGAGGACTTCACGCGAATCTCGTGTTGGGACCCGATCGCCGAATGCTCGATGACCATGGCGACGCCGCGTTCGGAGCCCGCGTTGTTCGCCGAGTATCACCGCGGGGCCATGGCGAGCTACGCCCGCTTCGGCGTCGCCGAGGCCGTCGATCCGGATCCCGAGCGCTGCGCGGCCGACACCGCACTGTTCTGGACGCTGGCCGACGTCGACGGCCGCATGGTGGGCGGTGTGCGGGCCAAGGGTCCGTTGCGCGCCCCGGAGGAGTCCCACGCCCTGGTCGAGTGGGCCGGCCAGCCCGCCGCGGCGGACGTCCGCGCGGCCATCGCGGAGCGCATTCCCGACGGTGTCATCGAGATGAAGACGGCGTGGCTGACCCGGGAACCGGATGGGCAGCGGCACCGCGCGAAGATGATCGCCCGCAGCGGGTTTCACGCCATGGCGCTGTTCGACTTCGGTTATTGCATGGCCACCTCCGCCGCGCACATCCTGGAGCAGTGGCGCTCGTCGGGGGGAGTCGTCGCCGCCATTCCGGCGACGCCCTACCCCGACGCGCGGTACGAGACCAAGATGATGTGGTGGGATCGCCGCACGTTCACCGTCCACGGGGAACCCGAGCAGGTCGCAGCGATCTTCTGCGAGATGGCCCGTGTGCGTCGCGGCGCGGGCACGGCCACCCGCTGGCTCGTGCCTCGGGTGCACACCGCGGCCCGGGTACGGCCACCGATGCTCGCAAACGCCTGACCGCGCCGCGTTGACCAGCGCAAACCATTGCACCGCGGCATGACTCGGGTTATGATCACGATTCCGTAACGATGGATAACGGTCAGATCTCGGAATTTGCCGAGAATCCTCCGAGATGCACGTAGGGTTCGAATCGTGGGGCGACACGCATTAGCCAGCAGCCGACACACCTCGGGGGTTCTGGCTGCCGCGGTCTTGGGCCCCATGACCGTCCTGTGCGTCACCGGCGGAACGACCGGCGCCAGTGCCGCCGCACCGACCATGGTCCAGGCCCGTCCCCAGGCCGTCGAGCCGACGCCGTGCTGCCTGGAGGTCGTGGCCGCGTCCGCCGGGTTCGTCGCACCCGTCCCGTCGGCCGTGCCCGCGGCGAGCGCCGCGCTGACGGCGGCATCGCGGTGGCGCGTGGCCGCGCAGGTCCCGCGGCCGCTGCCCGCCGGCGTGGCCTCGGAGAGCGGGCTGCAGGTCAAGACCATCCTGGCGGCCCGCGCCATCAGCGCCGCCTTCCCCGAGATCGACCACATCGGCGGCGTCCGAGCCGACCCGCTGCCATGGCATCCGAACGGTCTCGCCATCGACGTGATGATCCCCGACGCCTCGTCACCGCAGGGGATCGCACTTGGCAACCAGATCGTGTCGTTCGTGTTGAAGAACGCGAAACGCTTCGGCATGCAGGACGCCATCTGGCGCGGCGTCTATTACACGCCCGGCGGCCCGTCAGGCGGCGGCGCCGGCCACTACGACCACGTCCACGTCACCACCACCGGCGGGGGATACCCGAGCGGCGACGAGGTCTACTACCGCTGAGGTCGGCCGTGACCGACGCATCGGCCGTCGCCGCCGAGATCGCCGAGATCGTCGGCAGCGCACACGTGGTGACCGATCCCGACGTGACCGCGGGGTACGTCACGGACTGGACGGGCCAGTGGCGTGGGCACACCCCGATGGTGGTGCGTCCTGCGGACACCGCGCAGGTGTCGGCAGTCCTCGCCGTCTGCCGTCGCCACGGTGTCGCGGTGGTGCCCCAGGGCGGGAACACCGGGCTCGTCGGTGGCTCGGTGCCGATGCACGGGGAAATCCTGGTGAGCACCCGGCGGCTCGATCGGATCGAACACGTCGACCCGCTGGGGCACACGCTGGCAGCCGGCGCCGGCGTGACCGTCGCCCGTGCGCAGGAGGCAGCGCGCGCCCGTGGACTCGATCTCGGCGTCGACCTGGCGTCCCGGGAATCGGCGACCCTGGGCGGCATCGTGGCCACCAACGCGGGCGGGGTCAGGGTCGTGAAGTACGGCAGCACCCGAGCCCGGCTGCTCGGCATCGAGGCGGTGCTCTCGGACGGCACGGTCGTCACCCGATGGAAGGAACTCACCAAGGACAACGTCGGCTACGACCTGCCCGGCCTGCTGGCCGGATCGGAGGGCACGCTGGCGGTGATCACCCGCGTGCTCCTGCGCCTCGTGGTGCCGCCGCCCCGCACCGAGGTGGCGCTGGTCGCGGTGCCGTCGGTACACGCGGCGCTCGGCGTGCTCGACGCCGTCCGGCGTAGCGGGCTGACGCTGGAGGCGGCAGAGCTGATGTCCGGTGCGGGAATCGACGTCGTGAGCCGCCATGCGAACGTGCGGAGACCGTTCGCCGTCGACGCCCCGTACTACCTGTTGGTGGAGGTGTCCGGGCAGGGCGCGACGGCCGACGAGCTGCTGGCCGTGTTCCACAACGCGGGTGACGTGGTGCTCGACGCGACGCTGGAACCCGGTCCCGCGCAACGACTCTGGCAGTATCGCGAGACGCACACCGAAGCCATCTCCGCCGCGTCGGCCGGGCCGCCGGTGAAACTGGACGTCTCGACGCCGCTGCGCGAGTACGCGGCGTTCCTGGAGGCGCTGGTGCCGGGGCTCGCCGTTCGGTTCCCGCACGTCCGCGCGATCTGCTTCGGCCACGTGGCCGACGGCAACGTGCACGTCAACCTGCTCGACGTGCCCCCGGGACAACGTGATCCGGTCACCGACTTCGTGCTCCGGCTGGTCGCGGCGCACGAGGGCAGCATCAGCGCCGAACACGGCGTGGGCCGCGCCAAGGCCGCCTGGATCGAGCTGGGGCGCACCGCCTCCGACATCGAGGTCATGACGCGCATCCGGGCGGCGCTGGACCCGGCCGGGCTGCTCAACCCGCACTTGCTGCCGCGCTGACCCGTCGTCGGCCGTCCCCCGGCAGGTCAGCGTAGAACCCTTGCTGCGTAGCGGTCGAGTGCCACCCTGATCTGGCGGCGGCTCAGCTCGGTGGTCAGGTGGTCCACCAGGTCGATGCGCGTCACCGCGAGTAGCCCGTAGGCGACGAACGCGGCGTCCTCGGGACCCACCACCTCCGTCAGCAGCGTGGTCAGCAGGTCGTGTGTCGCCACGTAGCTCGGTGACGTGTAGAGCGATCCGTCGCCGTCGGCCGCCTCGAGCGCGGCTGCGAGTCGCCGGTTGTCGAGTTTGAACTCCACCAGGGCGTCCAGTAGGGCGGGAATGCGTTCGTGCACAGGCGTTCCGGGGCCCAGCGGTGACGGTCCGGCGTCGATGGCCGACTGCAGATCGGCCAGCCGGGTGTCGTAGACCGCGCGCAGCAGCGTCGTCCGGTCGCCGAAGCGGCGGAACAGCGTGCCCTTGCCCACCCCGGCGACGCGGGCGACGTCGGCCATGGACACGGTGCCGGGGTCGGCGGCGTCGTCGAACAGTCGTCCCGCCGCTTTGAGTACGGCCTGCCGGTTGCGGGCCGCGTCGGCGCGTTCGGCCATCACCACCCCTTGCGTAAGCGGACCGTCGGTCCGTATGGTTGGTCAGTAAGCGGACTGCTGGTCCGTATCCTAGCTCGAGGAGGAACCGACGTGACCGATCCATCTCCCGGCGACGTCCTGATCGCCGCCACGCGTGCCTTCGCCGCCGGTGACGTGGACGGCTGGCTGGCGTACGCGCACGACGACATCGTGCTCGAGTTGCCCTACGCCCCGCCCGGTGCGCCCAGCCGAGTCGCGGGCAAGGCGGCCGTCGCCGATTATCTGCGGGCCGTGCCCGCGGGCATCGACTTTCGGCAGATGGACTTCACCGTGCACCAGACCGTCGCCCCCGAGACTGCGGTGATCGAATGGACGGCCGCCGGCGTGGTGAAGGCGACCGGGGCGGCGTACGAGATGACGTACGTCGTGATCCTGACGCTGCAGGACGGCCTGATGCGGACCTACCGCGACTACTGGAACCCGCTGGTGTTGCAGAACACGCTGGGTGCGGCATGACGGGCGCGCTGGTCGTCGGTGCGACGGGCACGGTCGGCTCGTCGGTCGTCGAGTGTCTGGCAGGGGCCGGGGTGCCGGTGACGGCGGCGGCGCGCGGGGGCGCCGTGCGGTTCGACTGGTACGACGCCGCCACGTGGGATCCGGCCCTGGCCGGGATCGACCGGATGTACCTGATCGCCCCCGCCGGTGATCCCGATCCGGTGGTCGCCATGCGGCCGTTCCTGGAGCGGGCGCTGGCTGCGGGCGTGAAACGTGCCGTGCTGCAAAGTGGTTCACCGGTGGCGGCGGGGGATGCCGGCCTGGGTCGGGTGCACGAGGCGGTCGCGGCGACGTTCCCGGAGTGGGCGGTGCTGCGACCGTCGTGGTTCATGCAGAACTTCACGGGCCGGCACGTGCAGGGGGAGTCGATTCGCCAGCGCGGCGAGCTGGTGTCGGCGACCGGTTCGGGTGCCGTCGGTTTCATCGACGCCCGCGACATCGCGCGCGTGGGGTCCGCGGTGCTGACCGCCGACGCACCGCTGAACCGCGACGCCATCCTCACGGGTCCGCAGGCGCTGACCTACGACGAGGTGGCGGCGATCCTCGCGCGCGCGGCGGGGCGCACGATCCGGCACGTCGCCGTTTCGGAGACGCGACTGGCCGAGATCTTCTCTCGCGACGGCATGCCGGCCGACTACGCGCGGGCGCTGGCGGCCATGGACACCGCGATCGCCGGTGGCGCCGAGGACCGCGTCACCGACGAGGTGCGGCAGTTGACGGGTGTGGCGCCGCGGACGTTCGAGGAGTTCGCACGTGAGCAGCATTGGAGCCCGGGGAATTAACTGATCGCGGTGGTCGCTGCCGTCGAGCGAAGGCTGCCGCCCACCGGTATCCGGCGTCGTGAACCGACGGTGGTCTTGCCATGCCCGGCGGTGTGCCTGTAACGTCCGTCACCATGAATGTAACCGGTTACCTACTGGCGCCGTGACGGTGGGCGCGGGCGTCGTCGAGTTCCACGTGTCGGGTGCGGTGGGCGTGATTCGCCTGGTCAACCCGCCATTGAACGCGCTCACCGACCAGATGCGATCTCGCCTGCACACGATCGCAAACGACGTAGCCGGCCGGACGGACGTCCGTGCCGTGGTGCTGACCTCGCACGGCGAGCGGTCGCTGTCGGTCGGGTCGGACATCTCGGGTTTCCCGACGTCCGTCGAGGCCGGGACCGTGGTCTCGCAAGCGGAACATGCCGCCTACGACGCTCTGGAATCCCTTCCGCAACCCACGGTCGCCGTGATTCGCGGCCACACGCTCGGTGGTGGACTCGAACTCGCGCTCACCGCCGACATCCGAGTGGCCGAGGAAGACGCCGTGATCGGCCTGCCCGAGGTGACGATCGGCGTCTTCGCCTCCGGCGGTGGCACGCAACGACTCCCGCAGCTCATCGGCGCCGCGCGTGCCAAACACCTGCTGCTGCTTGGCGAGAACGTCGACGCAGCCACCGCCCTGTCGTGGGGAATCGTCACCCGCGTCGTTCCCGCGCGTTCGGGTGAGGACGCGGCGATGCGCATCGCCCGCCGCCTCGCCGAGCTTCCGCAACTGGCGGTCCGCGCCACCAAGCATTGCGTCAACACCGGTATGTCGTTCGGGCGCGCACGCGGCAGGGACGCCGAGATTCGCGCGATCGCCACGGTATACGCCTCGCCCGATGCACGTGAAGGAGCCTCGGCCTTCATCGAGAAGCGGATGCCGAGCTTCACTCACCACCTACCCGTAGGAGGAGCCACCTGATGAGGATCGTCGACGCGGACGAGGCCGTCCGCTCGATCAAGGCCGACGACACGGTTCTGATCGGCGGATCGGGTGGTGGGCACGCGGTTCCGGAGAGCCTGATCGAGGCGCTGGAACGGCGGTTCCTCACCGACGGATCCCCGACCGGCCTCACCACGGTGCACCCGGTCGGCATCGGGGACAAGTCCACCAAGGGCATGCATCGGCTGCGGCACCGCGGTCTTCTGAAACGGGTGGTCTGCGGCACCGTGGTCGACGCGCCGGGGATCTCGGAAGCCGCCGTGCGACACGAGATCGAACTGTTCACCCTGCCGCAGGGTTCGCTGTCGCAGCTGATGCGCGAGTCGGCCGCCAAACGCCCGGGTCTGTTCACCGACGTCGGGGTCGGCACCTACGTCGACCCCCGTCTCGGTGGTGGCCGGCAGGGTGCGCCCGCCGCGGATGCCCCGTCGGTCGCCATCGAGATCGACGGCCGTCCGCTGATCCACTACAAGCCGGTCGATGCTCAGGTCGCGCTCCTGCGCGGCACCGCCGCCGACGCGCTGGGCAACGTGTCGATGGAGGGCGAGGCGTACTTCGGCGAGATGCTGTCGATGGCGCAGGCCGTGTACAACAACGGCGGCACGGTGATCGTGCAGGTGGCGCGGGTCGTGGAAAAGCACTCTCTGCCACCGAAATCGGTGAAGATCCCGCACTTCCTCGTCGACCTGGTGGTGGTCGACGAGCATCAACCGACGACGTACTCGTCCTCGAACAATCCGGGCTTCGCCGGCCAGGTGCGAGTGGCGGTCGACACCCTCGAACCGCTGGCGGCCGGGCCGCGCGGACTCATCGCCCGACGGGCGGCCCAAGAGCTGTTCCCCGGTGCCGTCTGCAACCTGGGCGCGGGCATCTCCACCGGGGTGTCGATGGCGGCAGCAGAATCCGGAATGCTCGACGAGGTGGTGTTGACGAACGAGCAGGGCCTCGTCGGCGGACTCCCGATGAGCGGACTCGACGCGGGCGCCGCGGTCAACTTCGATGCGATGGTCGACCAGCCCTACCAATTCGACTTCTACGACGGTGGCGGCCTGGACATCGCGTTCCTGTCGTTCGCCGAGATCTCGCCGCGGGGTGACGTGAACATCTCCCGCTTCGGAGGACGCATCGTCGGCGTCGGCGGTTTCGTCAACATCAGTCAGGGTGCGCGCACCGTCGTGTTCAGCGGGACGCTGACCGCCGGCGGGCTGCAGACCTCGTGGAATGGGGACGCGGGTGCGCTGTCGATCGACGTCGAGGGACGGGCCCGACGTTTCGTGTCGGAGGTCGAACAAGTCTCCTTCAACGGCCAACTCGCCGTCGAGCGCGGCCAGCACGTCGTCTTCGTCACCGAACGTGCGGTCTTCGAACTCGACCGGCACGGTCGGATGCAGCTCGTGGAGATCGCGCCGGGTGTCGACCTCGAACGAGACGTCCTGGCGCTCATCGCCTTTCCGATCGCCGTACCGCACGAACCCAAGGAAATGGACAGAGCGCTCTTCGACTGCTCGTACTGACGATCCCCACCCGACCAGACAGGACCCATCGCCGTGCCTGAAACCCCTCGCATCCCGCAAGCAGCGTCCGCCCCGCCACCGCGCGTCAACCCCGTCCAAGAGCGGCGTGTGCTGGTCGCCGGCACCGTCGGCTCGGTCGTCGAGTGGTACGACTTCGGGCTCTTCGGAGCCGCGTCGGCCCTCGTCATCGGTCCACTGTTCTTCTCCAAGGACCTGTCGCCGTCTGCCGCGACGCTGGCCGCCTTCGCGACGTTCGCCGTCGGGTTCTTCGCCCGGCCGGTCGGTGGGATGTTGATCGCCAACTTCGGCGACAAGCTGGGTCGCAAACCGGCGCTGATCTTCACCTTGATCCTGATGGGTGCGTCGACGTTCCTGATGGGTTGTCTGCCCACCTACGACCAGATCGGGCTGTGGGCGCCCGCCCTTCTGGTGCTGTTGCGGTTGCTCCAGGGTGCCGGTGCGGGGGCCGAGTTGGCCGGCACCATGACGATCATCTCCGAGACCGTCCGGCCGAGCCGACGGGCCTTCGGCACCGCAGTTCCCAACGGCGCCACGGCGATCGGCTCGGCGCTGGGGGTGGTGACGTTCCTCGTCGTGGCACTGCTACCCGGTGACGTCTTCCTGACCTGGGGCTGGCGCATTCCCTTCCTGTTCAGCGCGGTCATCCTGTTCGTCGCGGTCTTCATCCGCAAGAAGGTGGAAGAGGCGCCGGAATTCCTCGAGGCGAAGGCGCGTGCCGAGCGCAAGGCGGAGCGGCGCGTTCCGGTGGTGGCGCTGATCCGTGGTCATTGGCGAGGGGTGCTCCTGGGTTTCGGGGTCATGGTCGGCCATCAGGCGATGTCCTACATCACGACCACGTTCGCGCTCAGCTACATCACCGCCGATCTGGCCATGACACGAAGCGTCGCGTTGACCTCGTCGCTGACCGCCTCGGTGGTGGGCGCGGTGATCTGTGCGTGCTTCGGTCTGCTGGCGGATCGGGTCGGCCCGGCACGGGTGATCGCATTCGGCGCCGTGTGGTGCCTGATGATGGCGTTCCCCATGTTCGTCTTGTTCGAGACCCGGACCCCGCTGATGATCGGGCTGGCGCTGGTCCTGACGTACTCGGTGTCGTTCGGTGCGATGGCGGGCGGCCAGGGCGCCTTCCTGGTCAGCCTGTTCCCGGCCGACGTGCGGTTCTCCGGGGTGGCGCTGTGTCGTGAACTGGCCGGCACGTTGATCGGCGGGCCGGCGCCGCTGGTCGCCGCCGCTCTGGTGATCGCCGCCGACGGTTCGCCGTGGCTGGTGGCCGTCCTGTTGGCGGCGTGCTGTGCCGTCACCGTCGTCTCGTTGGTCATCGCGAGCGCCAAGATGCGTCGCGGGGAGTTCTACGCGGACTCGCCGGCCGTCGTCGCCGAACCGGTCTCCCGATGACGACCCGCACCGGTGAGGTCGATCCGTTCCGGCTCGACGGTGAGGTGGTGCTGGTGACCGGTGCCACCGGCGGACTCGGCGCACCGATCGCCCGGGCCTTGGGTGCGGCAGGTGCGACCGTGGTCGTCCACCACCTGGACGATCACGGCCGCGCGGACGCCCTCGTCGAGGAGATGACCGGTGCCGGCGTGGAGACGTCGACGGTCTCGGGTGACATCACCGACCCCGACGCGGTGGGCGCGATGTTCGACGAGATCGCCGAGCGGTTCGGCCGATGTTCCGTCCTGGTCAACAACGCCGGGATGATGGAACAGGTGCGGTTCGTCGACATGACCCGCCAGCAGTGGAATCGCACGATCGACGCCGACCTGACCGGGCCCATGCTGATGTCGCAGCGGTTCGCTCGTCAGCCCGAGGCTCGCGGATCCATCGTCAACGTGTCGTCGCAGCTGGCGTTCAAGGGTGCTCGCGAATTCGTGTCCTACTCGGCGGCCAAGGCGGGCGTGGTGGGGTTGACCCGCGCGCTCGCGCGGGAACTCGGCCCTCGGATCCGCGTCAACGCGGTTGCCCCGGGACCGGTCGTCACCCCTCTCATCGCGGACCTGGCCGACGACGCGGCCTGGGTGGCGGAACGTACCGGGGGGTCGGTCACGGGAGCCTTGGCCGCACCCGAGGAAGTGGCCCCCACCGTCGTATTCTTGGCCGCACCCGCCGCCACGCTGCTGCATGGGCAGACGCTGCACGTGAACGGTGGAGGGGTCATGTCGTGAGCACCTAGGATCTCGATGGTGACCACCCGGCCGGCCGAGAGGAAGCCCACCGTCAGGGACGTGGCCGCCGAGGCCGGCGTGTCGGTGGCCACCGTCTCGCGGGTGCTGGCCGGAGCGCCGAAGACGGTGGCCGATCGCACCCAGCGCCGCGTGCTCGACGCGGCGGCGCGGTTGGGCTACGAAGTGAACATCGCGGCGAAGTCGCTGGCCACGGGTCGGCACGGCAACGTCGCGGTCCTGGTGCCCGACCTCGGCAACCAACACTTCACGTCCATCGTGCAGTCGTTGATCCACGCATCCAGCCAGGACTCCGTGCACGTCTTCGTGGGCGACAGCCTGAACTCCCCGGAGTTGGAGGTGTCGTTGGCCACCGAGATGCTCATGCGCTCGGACGGTCTGATCCTGTGCAGTCCACGATCTTCCGATGATGGCGCCCGCGTGATCCTCGAGACCGGCAAGCCGATCGTGACGGTGAACCGGCGCTTCTCGGGAGCAGGCAGGATGTCGTCGGTGTCCACCGACGTCGTGGACGCCACCACCGAGATCGTCGACGACCTGCTCCGCCTCGGGCACCGATCGTTCGGTTTCGTGGTGGCGCAGAGCGGTTCGCAGCAGATGTCGGTGCGCTGGGGAGTGGTGCAGGGCAGGACCCAGGCGGCGGGCGCCACCGCCGTGCTTGCGCCGCTGCCCGAGCCGCTGGGCAACGTCTCCGCCGAGGTGCGGGCGTTGGTCGACGGCGGATGCACTGCGGTGGTGTGCGCCAACGACATCACGGCCGCGGCCGTCGTCTACGCCCTCGCCGAACTCGGTGTGCACGTTCCCGCGGACGTCTCGGTCACGGGCTTCGACGACACCCCGCTGGCGCGGTGGGTGACGCCTCGGCTCACGACGGCGCGCATGCACGAGGAGGAACTGGGGCGTGCCGCCTGGGATTCGATGAAGCAGCTGCTGTTGCCGACGCCGGTTCGGGCCGACCGGGTGTTCCACGCCGACGCCGTGTTTCGAGACTCGACGGGTCCAGCCCCGGTGCGTTGACCCTCGCCGGTTGCGCGCGCCGAAGCCGGTCCACATCGCTCGAGCGGTGTCGACGGCTGTTGCCAGGACGTGGGTAACCGGTTACCTTGGGGTCAGTCCTCGGAAAGGGAGCTGCATGACGCGCGAGCCAATCTCGTGGTCGGACCTCGCGGTCGGACTCGAATTCCGTACGCACGGGCGGACCATCACCGAAACCGACGTCGTGACGTTCGCGGGTAGCACGGCGGACTACTCGCCGATGCACGTCGACCACGAGTTCGCCAAGGCTTCGCAGTTCGGGGGCGTCATCGCCCATGGCCTGCTGGGCCTGTCGATCGCGCACGGGCTCATGTTCGGCGGCGGGTTGTTGGGGCACAACGCGATTGCGTTCCTGGGTCTGTCGGAGTGGAACTTCCGCGCGCCGATCGCTCCCGGCGACACCATCCACGTCGAGTTCGAGGTGGCCGAGTTGCGACGCCGTCGCACCGTTCCCGACCAGGGGCTGGTGACGTTCGCGGTTCGGGTGGTCAACCAACGGGATCAGGTGGTGCAAGAGGGTCGAAAGACGCTGCTCCTGCAGGCACCGCCCGACTGACACCGGTACGACGGCGGCGCCTGCCAGGACACACGCAGCGGGCAAACGTGCGCAATTCTCGCCGGTCCCCGTATCGTATGGCGGTGCGTGAGATGGATCGCCGCAGCGCGATGTTCATGATGGGCCTGGGAGTGGCGGCCGTGGCGCTGCCCGCCGGGGTGGCGAACGCGGAACCGGCCGGCCCGGTGAGCCCGCCGGTGCCCGATGCTCCGAAGCCGCCGACGGCCGACGTGCAGCCGGCCTTCATCTTCGCCGACGAGTTCAACGGTGCGGCCGGAACGCCGCCCGATCCGTCGCGCTGGCACATCGTGCCGGCCCGCGAGATCATCAAGAACCCGAACGAGTGGGACAAGCCGTTCAACATGGGTCGGTACGTGACCGACCAGGAGCACGTCTTCCAGGACGGCAACGGCAACCTCGTCATCCGCGCGACACGGGGACCGGGCACCACCATCCAGGAGAAGTACGCCGGCGCGAAGATCGTGGGGCTGTGGCGGGGCGGCATCGGCACGACGTGGGAAGCGCGGGTCAAGCTGAACTGCCTGACCGATGGCGCATGGCCGGCGTTCTGGCTCCTCAACGACGACCCGGTGCGTGGTGGCGAGGTGGACCTGGTGGAGTGGTACGGCAACCGCGACTGGCCGTCGGGCACCACGGTGCACGCCCGCCTGGACGGCGAATCGTTCGCGACCGACCCGCATCCGGTGGACGGCGACTGGCACACGTGGCGGATGTCGTGGACCCCGGCCGGGATGTACTTCTGGAAGGACTACGCGCCCGGCATGGAACCGTACTTCGAGGTGCCCGCGAACTCGCTGCAGGACTGGCCGTTCAACGACCCGGGGTACACGCTGGCGCCGGTGTTCAACGTCGCCGTGGGCGGCTCGGGTGGGCGTGAGCCGGCCGGGGGCACCTACCCCGCCGAGATGCTGGTCGACTGGATTCGGGTGTTCCAGGGGTAGTTCCCGGTGTGGCGTTCGTAGTCACGCCTTTGGCAATCCATCGTCGACGACCGTGAATCTGGCCATTGCCGTTGCTAGGATGCCGTGGTGCACTCGGTTGCGGTCTTGGCCTTCCCCGATGTCGTCGCCTTCGACCTGAGCATTCCCATCGAGGTCTTCGGACGAGTCCTACTGCCCGGCGGGTCGAACGGATACCGCGTCCAGGTGTGCGGCACCGAACCGATCGTGTCGGCGGGTCCGCTACGCATCGCGACCGATCGCGGACTCGACGCCTTGGCGGAGGCGGACACGATCATCGTGCCGGGGCGCGGACGGTTCCTCACGGAGATTCCCGATTCGATCATCCAGGCGCTCAGGGCCGCCCATTCCGCCGGCGCCAGGATTGCGTCGATCTGTACCGGCGCATTCATCGTGGCCGCCACCGGCCTGCTCGACGGCAAGCGCGCCACCACGCACTGGATGGCGACGGACCTGTTCCGCGCCACCTTCCCGGCCGTCGACCTCGACCCCGACGTCCTCTACGTCGACGGGGACCGGCTGTTGACGTCCGCGGGAGCCTCGGCCGGAGTCGACCTCTGCCTGCACATGGTGCAGCAGGATCATGGGGCCGCAGTGGCGGCCCATGCCGCAAAGCTTGCGGTGGCTCCGCTTCACCGCAGCGGCGGGCAGGCGCAGTTCATCATCCGAAATGAGCTGCCCGGCAACGCCGTAGGCGAGAAGACTGCGCTGGACGACGTGCTGGTGTGGATCGAGCAGAATGCGCACTCCGACGTCACGCTGTCCGACATCGCCGACCGCGCCGCGATGAGCGTCCGCACGCTCAACCGCCGCTTCCAGGCAGAGACCGGCCAGACACCCATGCAATGGCTGACCGGGGTGCGCGTCCGCCACGCCCAGGAATTGCTCGAACGCACCTCACTCGGCGTCGAGCGAATCGGTCGCCACGTGGGTTTCACCTCTGCGGCCAACTTTCGCGACCAGTTCCGCAAGCTCAGTGGGGTCGCTCCACGAAGCTACCGAAACACGTTCCGGGAGAACAGCTCCGAGGAATGACTCGCCGTCGACGGACGGGCTCAGGAGGTGGGTCGAGCGCGGCGGCTGCCGTCGACGGTGGAGCGGGGGAGGCGACCGGCGCGGGAATGACCGCTGAGCCGGTCGCCGTCGACGAGGACGTCGAACTCGAGGTTCAGCCTCATCGGCTTGCCCA
This sequence comes from Mycobacterium sp. DHQP2018-32-09, assembly GCF_058148405.1. Lineage (NCBI taxonomy): Bacteria > Bacillati > Actinomycetota > Actinomycetes > Mycobacteriales > Mycobacteriaceae > Mycobacterium > Mycobacterium sp. DHQP2018-32-09. The sequence continues at coordinate 78,022 of NZ_JBYVYK010000020.1, forward strand.
CCTTCTGCCGCCACGTCACCCGCTGCCCACCCTCGTCTTGGGAAACCACGATGTCGTTGCAGGGCACCGTTTCCTGCTTGCTGGACGCGCTGCCCGTCAACCTGCCGTCGACGACGTCGAAGTGGTAGACGACGTGCAGTGAGCCGACCGGCGTCTTGATGCGGACGTCCCACACTCCGATGATGCTCACCGTCAGACCTCCTGGGGCACGCGGCCGGCGTTGGCCCACACGGTGCCGCGGCTCTCGAACGCGAACATGTCTTCCACGGCCAGCGCCACCCGCGGGCCATAGGTGCGCCGCAGCAGGTGCAGCGCGAGATCCAGCCCGGACGTCACCCCGCCGGCCGAGACCAGGTTGCCGTCGTCGACCACGCGGGCCGCGACGGGAATCGCCCCGGTGGCCGCCAAGACGTCGACACCCAAGTGGTGGGTGTAGGCGTGTCGACCTTCGATCAGGCCGGCCATCGCCAACGCCAACGATCCGCCACACACCGTCGCCACGGTGACCGCGGGATTGTCGAGCGCCTGACGGAGCAGCGGGATCGCCGTCGTCTCGCCGAACCGGGCCAGAAGCACCGGAATCGTGTCCACCTCATCGGGGTCGCCCGCCACCGGGCCCCCGGCGCCGGGCACCACGATGAACCCCGGCCGGGACGGGTCGAGCCGGGCGGTGGCCTTCAGTGACAGGCCGAGGGTCCCGCTGGTGACCTCGCGCGGACCTTCGGCGGACACCAATTCCACGATCAGCTCGCCACCGAGGACGGCACTGCCGAAGGCCAGCACCTCGAATGGGGCGATCACGTCGAGTGGGTCGAAGCCGTCGAAGAGGACGATCTGAGCACGCATGGGCTCATCGTCGAGGAGTTCGTACGTGCGGCACAGTGGCTCCGCGGCCACGCATCGCCGGAATGTCGCCACCGACTCCTTCAAGGGGGGCGGTCACGGTGGGGTCGGCGGATGCGAACGCGCGGCCGGTGCCGATAGCGTGACCACGTGCAGGCGTGGCATCGGGGCCGACTGACCGAGCAGCAGGCCGAGTTGGTGGCGCGCTGGTTCCCGGATGCGCGCCTGCTCCGCGACATGAGCTGGAACCTGGTGGATACCGTCGTCCTCGACGTCGATTGCGGCGAGGGGCGGGTGGTGGTCAAGGCCGCTGGCCCCGGCAACCGCCACATCGGACGGGAGATCGACGCGTATCAGGGTTTCACCGGCGTCCTGGAGCGCGCCGGGAGGGCAGCGCGGCTGCTCCGCCACGACCGTGAGGCGAACATCCTGATCATCCGATACCTGGACGGGTCTCTGGTCGAGGGATCTGCAGCAGAGTTCGCTCCGGACACCTACCGCCAAGCGGGTGCACTGTCTCGGACCCTGCACGACCAAGCTCGACGCGTCGACTCGGATTGGGACGCCGCTGCCGTGGCGAAATCCCTTGACTGGCTGACCAAGCCGCATCGCATCCCCGGAGATCAGGCTGCGCGCCTGCAGACGATCCTGCGTCGGCACCGCCCGCAGCCAGTGACCGTCGTTCCCACCCACGGCGATTGGCAGCCCAGGAACTGGCTCGTCTGCGACGGTGTCGTCAAGGTCATCGACTTCGGCAGATTCGCCTGGCGCCCCGCGATGGACGACTTCGGCCGCCTCGCCGCGCAGCAGTGGCGACGTGATGCTCGCCTGGAAGCGGCATTCTTCGCCGGTTACGGCGAGGACCCACGGTCACCGGACCTCTGGCGAATGCACGCGGTTCACCACGCCGTGGGCACGGCGGTGTGGGCGCACCAGGTCGGCGACGAGCCGTTCGAGAAACAGGGCCACCGGATGATCTGCGAGGCGCTCGAACTCTTCTAGCTGTCGGTCCCCGGTGTTGCTGACCTGGAGGGCTCGGCTGACCACGGTGTCGGCGCCAGCACCGTCACCTCGGGCGGGCCGACCTGAGACATGTCGAAGCGCCTGTGGTCGTCGACGAAGTCGGCGCTCGCACGGTAGGTCGCGGCGAGATCGGCCGGGTCGGCACCGGGCCGGTAGCCGACGAGCGCGATGACGCGATGGCGCGCCTCGTCGGCGTCTGTCCAGACGCCGTGCACGGTGATGCCGTACTTGTTCAAGCTGACGACGTGCCGGGGCCAGAACTCCGAGGTGTATTCGCGTACCGCCGCCGCGCTCGACAGGGTGTAGACGCGCAGTTCGGTTGTCTCGCAGTCGTTCGTCGGCGTCGGAGCGGTTGCCTCTGGTCCGGGAGCGTCGGGTGATGGACCGGTCACGAGACCGAGCGGATGGTGCCGCCGTCGACGCGGAGATCGGCGCCGCTGATGTAGCCAGCGTGCGTGCTGGCCAGAAACGTGACGGCAGCGGCGATCTCGTCGGGTCGGCCGAACCGGCCGATGTCGTTGGGAAACCACGCGGCGGCCGCCGCTTCCTCGATGACGGGCCAGTCGGTGCCCCAGCCGTGCTCCGGGGCGAGTCGCACCACCATGTCGCGGACGGGGTCGGTCAGGATCGCTCCTGGCGCAACGACGTTGGCGGTCACTCCGGTGCCGGCCAAATCGCGTGCCAGCGACACCGTGAGGTTGTGTCGGGCGGCGAGCGTGGCGTTGTAGTGCGGTTGCAGCGGTACCGGCTGGATCGCCAGCCCGCCGCCGATCGTGATGACGCGCCCCCACCCGCGGCGGCGCATGCCGGGGACGACGTGGGTGATCATGCGAATCCCGGTCACGACGTTGGCTTGGTAGATGTCCGACCAGTGGTCGTCGGTGAGCGCCGACCAGCCCAACCCGTCGTAGTGACCGGCGTTGTTGACCAGGATGTCGACGTCGCCGGCGGCCTCGGCAACCGCTGCGGCCTCGGCGGGCGACACGAGGTCGCCCAAGGCGGCGGTGGCGTCGCCTCCGTTGGCGCGGATGCCGTCGACCACGGCGTGTGTCCGGTCCGCGTCGCGGCCGTGGACGACGACCTTGACGCCCTCTGCCGCAAGCATTTCCACGATCGCACGACCGATGCCTGCGCTCGAGCCGGTGACCAGGGCCCGTTTGCCGGTGAGTCCCATGTCCATCGCTGACCTCCATGTCTACACTCGTATACTTAGTTCGTGTATACAAACGTAGACTTGGCCGTCGGCATTCCCTAGCCTGAGGGCATGCCCGCCGGACCCCCGCGACCGCGCAACGCCGCTGCCACCCGGGAGGCGATCTTGGAGTCGGCCGTCCGAAGCTTCGCCCGTGCGGGGTACGACGGCGTGGGCGTCCGCGAGATCGCGGGGGACGCCGGCGTGACCGCGATGCTGGTCAACAGGTACTTCGGCTCCAAGGAGCAGCTGTTCGCCGAGGCGGTCGACGCGTCGTTCGCGACACCGGTGTTCATCGCCGAACGGTCCGGGTCCTTCGCGCGCGACGCCGCGGCAGCGCTGGTGGCCCGTTCCGCGTCGGACGGCGACGAGCTGGCGCCCTTCCTCATCATGCTGCGCTCGGCATCCAACCCCCGCTGCGCGGAGATCGTCGTCGACGCCATCGAGCGCCACGTGGGTAGCAGGCTGGCCGCGCAGCTCCCCGAACCCGGGCGGCACGTGCGCGGCGACGTGGTGCTGTCGGTGATCAGCGGAGTGCTGCTGTTGCGGCGGGTGGTGGGCGCCCGCGCACTGAGTGGCGGCGACGCCGATCAACTCACGGACGTGCTGGAGGCGGTGTTCGACGCGGTCGTTCGCGCGCCGCTGGCGGACAGAGGGTCCTGAAGGGAAGTGCGGCCTTCCGCATCGGCAATCGGCGTGGCCTACCCGCATGTACACGCAACTGTTCGACACCGACGATCATTCGGCCGCGATGGCCGCGCTCGACACCCTTGACGAGTTCAAGCCCGATAGCGTTGTGCGGCTGCGGCTTTGAGGCCTCGGGGACGGCGAGCTACGGGGTCACATGGACGCTGATGCCGAACTGCTCGCCGCACATGAACGTGCCGGTGGCGGTGTTGATGAGTCTTAATGTCTCGCCCGCAGATTGGCCGTAGCCGTCGCGCATCTGGTAGGCGACCTGTTGGCGACCAAGACGCGAGGCGCAATGCGTGAGCTTTCGATCACCGCGACGTTCGGCGCACGGTCGGTCAATACGATCACGCGAGCCGACGTTGCCGCGTGGGTCGGTGCGCTGGCGAAAGCGGGCAAGTCGGCCTCAACGATCCGGCATCACTATTTTGTCGTGAAGGCCGTTCTAGATCACGCCGTGGCCGATGGCCGATTGCTCGACAACCCGGCGGTCCACGTCAGGCTGCCCAGTGAGCGCACGGTGGCGAATTCTCGCCCCGGTGTCGTGGACGATCCCGACGTGTTCCTGTCAGCCAATCAGTTTGCAGCACTGATCGATGCAACGCCGTGGCCGTGCGCGGTCATGGTGCATCTGGCCGCGTGGACTGGCCTGCGTGCCGCCGAGTTGGCCGGTCTGCAAGTCGGTGACGTGGAATGGCCGGTGAATCCCAACGGTCAGGCGTACGTGCGCGTGAGTCGCACGGTGATCGATACCGGCGACGGGTTGACCTATGACATGACGAAAACCAAGGGATCGAATCGGCGCGTGCCGGTCATGCCGCACACCGCGCAATTACTGAGCGATTACCTGACCAGCCACCCGCGAGGCGACGACGCTCAAGCTCCGCTGTTCTGTGCCGTCACGCTGACGCCGGTCAAGCCGACGGGAAAGCGCGCAGCGACCGCACGGGGTGACGACGCCGGTTCCGCTGGCGATGACGACGCCGGTTCCGCTGGCGATGACGACGCCGAGCGCGATCCCGAGACCGCTGCCGTTAAGGCAGACCGCCAGGCGCAGGCGTTGGCCGCGCTTTCGGTGGCCGAAGCGACCGACCGGCTGGTGTTGGACTGGTCGCAGCCGTTGCGTCACCCGACGTTCTACAAGGCCGTGTTCCGTCCAGCGGTTTTACGGGCGAATCGACTCGCACACCTGGCGGGATACCGAGGCGACGTTTTGCCCAGCGGTTTCAAGTTCCACGGCCTGCGGCACACCTACGCGAGTTTGTGCGCGGCTGCCGGGATCGACGTGGCCGAGGTCAGCGCGAACTTGGGCCACTCGAAAACGACGACGACGCTGGATATCTACACGCACCTGTTCCGTACCGATGACAGCGCGAGCGCGGCTATGGCCAAGCTCGCGGCATTGGCCACGCCAACCGGCCCGAACGTCGTGCCAATGCGTCAGCGACGTTAGTCGTCGAACAACGTATCGAGCTGCGCGGCGGTTTCCGGTGCACGGCTCACCATTTCGTGCCTAGCCAGCATCAATCCGACCGGTGAAAGCTGAAAATTGAACGCTCCGGTTGATCCCAGATGTTCGAGAAAATCAGCTAGGTTCGGCTGTTCTTCACGAATAGTGGCATCGAATTCCGCTTGTGTTAGAGACCTGCCCCGCAGGAATTCTCTCAGGCTTTGTTCGCCTGGTTTTAGAGTTGATATGACGGCATTGTCGACGCTAAGTATACGGTCGGATGCTTCCGGCTCAAGCTTTATCCTTTGCTGTGGATCTTCGGGCACTAGCCTTATCACTGATACCACGTCGTTCATGCGCGATTGGACTTCCTCAATAGCGATCCCGTTGTTTACCTCGCTGACGAAATCGTTGATGGCAAACGGTTTGTAGAGTGCGTTCCTATGCGCGGTATATATCCGTTCCGAAACCGGAGATTGAGTCATGCGCAAGTACGTTCCCGCTTCGGTCGCGCCCATGTATTCGTAATCAAATGCGTCTTTCGGCACGGCGCCGTAGTACGGAGATAGATCGTTGTCTATTGCAGCGATCAGCTCTGACACCGTGGAAGCGTATGGATACCGAATCCGGCTAATCCGAAATACCACGCTAAGCGCATTGAGGTGCTTAGCCGTAAGTCTCGGAGCGCATTCGACGGCTTGGCGCAGAACGATTTCCCGTCGGGACCGAATCGATTTTGACGCTAAATCTGCCAGAAGCCCGCTAAGGATTTCACCGAGTTCTTCGTCGCCAGTTTCCGCAAAGCTCTTTTCTACAGAAACGAGCGCAGCTAGAAAGCGTGGATCTTTGAATCTGTTGAGCAACGCTTCATCTTTTTCGCGCATTCGATCGATAATGCGATTAAGGATCAGTTCTATCCGTTGGTCGATAATTTTCTCGGCAATAGGCCACGACTCAAGCATCACAGTTCTAGCTGCGCTCTTACCGATTTCGAGCACATCCGTAACTGTCATATTCGTGCCGTAATTGATCGTTCCGGTGTCCGTGTGCAGCTGGATAGCGTCATCGCCTGCCGTCATATCGGGCACGGCTCACTTGCCCTTCTTCTGTTCGATATTGAAAGTGCCGCCACCCTCGTTAACGATTTGAGTCGCGTTATCGCCTGCGGTCATCGTCGGGTTCTGTTTGACCTTCTTACCGGTGGAGGGTCCAACCGTTTGGTTGTTGGGACGCCACACGGCCAGAAACGTCAGCGCCGCGACGAGTCCGAACGCAATGCCCACTGTGAGCCACACCCACCGTGGACCGATTCCGATAGGCAGTATGCCGATGACGATCCCCGCGAGCGCAATGACGGTCGAGCCGAACCAAGCCAGGTATTTGGCCATACATGAACCCCCTTCTAACGGTGGCGAAAACGCTACCGCCGCAGGGTGACAACCCGCGCGAGGTCAGCAAACGGATTCGGAGGGGTCGTCTCGCACGGCCACGGACAAGCCACGGACAAATCTCAAGTAATAGGTGAGAGTTTGGAGCTTGAAAACCGCCCTGACGTGCGGTGATTGTGGAGCCGATGACGGGAATCGAACCCGCGTATTCAGCTTGGGAAGCTGATGTTCTGCCATTGAACTACATCGGCGCTACCAGCAGGGCTGGTGATCAGGAAGGCTAGCATTTCGCGGCCCGCCGCTCATCGTCGACCCAGGGCGGCCAACCCGCGACCCACGACGGCCACCCCGCTAGGCTCGTCGGCGTGCTGCTCTCCGACCGCGACATCCGCGCCGAGATCGCCGCCGGCCGGCTCGGGATCGACCCCTTCGAGGACGGCATGATCCAGCCGTCCAGCGTCGACGTGCGGCTCGACAACCTCTTCCGCGTCTTCAACAACACCCGCTACACCCACATCGACCCCGCCCTGCGGCAAGACGACCTCACCTCCCTGGTCGAGCCCAAGGAGGGGGAGCCGTTCGTGCTGCACCCCGGCGAGTTCGTGCTGGGCTCCACCCTGGAACGCTGCTCGCTGCCCGACGACCTCGCCGGCCGCCTCGAGGGCAAGTCCTCACTCGGTCGCCTGGGCCTGCTCACCCACTCCACGGCCGGCTTCATCGACCCGGGCTTCAGCGGGCACATCACGCTGGAACTCTCCAACGTCGCCAACCTGCCCATCACGCTGTGGCCCGGCATGAAGATCGGCCAACTGTGCCTGCTGCGCCTCTCCAGCCCTGCCGAGCACCCCTACGGCAGCTCCCAGGTGGGCTCCAAGTACCAAGGTCAGCGCGGTCCCACGCCGTCGCGGTCGTACCTCAACTTCGCCAAGCCCTGAGCGCTCGACCAAAACCGGCCGCGACGCCGCGCCGGGACCCGAGTAGGGTCGTTCGGGAGCCGTCGGCGCCCGTCCGCAGCTAATCGTCCGAACTGTAACGACTGCGCTGGTAGCGACGATGAAACAACTAGTCGTCGGCTCGCGTTGAACGGAGTCGATTAGCTTGCGTTGACGACTTGGCAAATATTTTGGAGGTTTAGGTGGACATCGTACTTGGTGTGTCGCTGACACCTAAGACGGTGCGGATGGTGCTGGTCGAAGGGGAAAAGGGCGACGGAGCCATCGTCGACCACGACACCATCGCAGTGCCCGACGGCGGCGGTTCGGCAACTTCGAACGCCACCGATCAACTGGTCGCGGCCGTGCTCGGAACGCAGGAGAGCGCTGCCGAGGGGGGCCACGCACTCAAGGCCATCGGCGTCACCTGGAGCGACCGCACCGAAGCCGCCGCCCTGCGCGACGGCCTGGCCGCCCGCGGCATCACCGACGTCATGCTCGTCTCCGAACTGCACGCCGCGGGCGCCCTCGCCCAGGCCGCAGGCCGCGCCGTCGGCTACGACCGCACCGGCCTGCTGTTCATCGACCGCGACACCGCCACGCTGTCCGTCGTCGACAGCGACGACGGCTCCATCGTCAAGGTGCACAGCCGCAGCCTGCACAGCACCGACGCCCTGGCCGTCCTCGCCGACATGGTCGCCGGCGTCGAAACCCAGGACCGCCCGCCCCAGGGCATGTTCGTCGTGGGCGCCGGCGTCGACATCGCCGCGGTCAAGGCCCACCTCGCCGACCTGGTGTCGCTGCCGGTCAACGCCCCCGACGAATCCGGTCTGGCGCTGGCCCGCGGCGCCGCGCTGGCCGCCGCCAACGCCCCCGCATTCGACGCCACCACCGCCGGGCTGGCCTACGCGCTGGACCCCGACGGCACCACCGCGGGCAGCGCTTACAGCCTGGCCAGCGCCGCCACCCAGATGGCCCCCGCCGGTGCCGTCGCCCCCGCCGGTGCCGTCGCTTACGAGGCCTACTCCGCCGTCGACGAGCCCGGCTTCGACGCCTTCGACGACGACCTGCCTCCCGCGCCCGACGCGCGACCCGACGAGGGACGCAAGCCGTTCGTCCTGGTCGGCAGCGCGCTGGCGTCGATCTTCGTCGTCGGCGTCGTGGCGCTGGTGATCTCGCTGGCCGTCAGCATCCGGCCCACCGCCGACCAGCGTCCCGACCCGGGCCAAGCCGCCATCGCGCCCAGCCTGGCCCCGCCACCGGCGGCACCGCCCGCGCCGCAGGCCGTCGCCCCGCCCGCCGCGC
>NZ_JBYVYK010000021.1:0-86642 GCF_058148405.1 Mycobacterium sp. DHQP2018-32-09
AGCGGTCGGGCGCGGCCGGTGCGCAGCGCCACGGCGCCGTCGAGGCCGTCGAGGATGCCCGCCACGAGGACCAGGGCGACGACGGCGGCGGGCCAGCCCGGCCCCGTGACCGCGGCCCACGCCGCGGCCAGGGCCAGCACGCCTGCGACCGACAGCGCGTCCGGTGGGATCTTGGCGACGGGTCCGGTGGCGAGCGCCCGGATCAGACGTAGCCAGCCGCGCACGATCGCGGACGGTTCGATGCCGCCGTGCAGTTCGGACCAGCCCGCGTCGTCCGCCGTCATGCCGCCAGCCTGCCAGGAGGTCGCGCGCCGGGGAGGCCGGACGTGGTGAGCCGGGTGCGCAGGCTCGCGTCCGGGGTGCGCACGACGTTCCCCGGCAGCGATCTCGCGCTGTGGGCGGCCGGTGCGACGTATTACGGCGTGATCGGGCTGGTGCCGTTGGCGCTGGTGTCGCTGTGGGCGGTCGGGGCGCTGGTCGGCCACGACACGGTGCGGGCAGCGATGGATGCGGCCATCGCGGGGTTGCCGGGCGGTCATGGCACGCCGGAGGCGTTGCGCACGTTGACGTCGGTGGCGCTGGCCATGTCGTGGTGGCAGGCGCTGGTGGTGTTGTTCCCGGCGAGCCTCTATGGCGAGGGGTTGCGCCGCGCGTTCGTCCAGATGACGTCGACGCGCGACACCCTGACCGGGTGGCGGGGGCGGGCGGGGCTGCTGGGGGTCGCTGCCGTGGCCCCGTTCCTGGTGATCGCGGTGCTGCTGTCGGCGCCCTACGTGGGCCCGCTGTACGCGGGGTCCGGCTGGTCGCTGGTGTGGGGTGTCGTGGTGGCGTTCCACGTGGTGTGGGTGGCGGTCTCGACGGCGCTGCTCGGCGTGTTCGGCCTGATCGGGCCCGGCCGGTTCGGGTGGCGGGCGCTGGTGGCGGGCGCGTTCGGGACCGGGGCCGTGCTGGCGGGCTTCCTGCAGGGTTTCGTGCTGTTCCTGGCCATCCCGGTGGAGTGGTCGGCGCCGTTCGGCGGGTTGCCCATCGTCGGCGCGGTGTCTGCGCTGGCGCTGTGGCTGTTCGTGCTGCACATCCTGGTGTTGTGCGGCTTCCGGGTGACGGTGGTGCTCGACGGGTTGCTGCGCGCGCCCTGAACGGGTATGCGGTCCGCGTGTCGACGGAACGCGAGACCAAGACGTGCGTGGCGTGCGGGCGGCCGTTCGCCAACCGCAAGAAGTGGCGCAGCCGTGGGGTGTGGGACCAGGTGATCTACTGCTCGAAGCGGTGCCAGGGCGCCGGGCGCAATCCGGAGGCGGGGCCCGGTGGAGGGGCCCCGCCTGCCGGTCGGGGTTAGGCCTCGACCTCGCTGCGGTCGCCGCTCCACAGGGTGTGGAACCGCTTGGCGTGGTCGGTGTCGATGCGGCCGTAGGTGTGCGCGCCGAAGAAGTCGCGCAGGCCCTGGGTCAGTGCCGCGGGCAGCCGCTCGGTGCGCAGGCCGTCGTAGTAGGACAGGGCCGAGCTGAATCCGGGGATCGGGATGCCGAGTCGGGTGGCCGTGGCCACGACGCGCCGCCAGCTGTCGATGCCGTTCTCGATCGCGTCGCGGAAGTACGGGTCGACGATGAGGGTGGGCAGGTCGGCGTCGTTGTCGAAGGCTTCCTTGATGCGGTTGAGGAACTTGGCCCGGATGATGCAGCCGCCGCGCCAGATCGTCGCCATGTCTCCAGGGGTGATGTTCCAGCCGTATTCGGCGCTACCCGCCTGGATCTGGTTGAAGCCCTGGGCGTAGGCGATGATCTTCGACGCGTAGAGGGCCCGGCGGATGTCCTCGGTGAACTGGGCGGCATCGGTCGGCTTGTCGCCGAGGTCGCCGGACGCCAGCCCGGTGGTGGCGGTGCGCTGGGCGACGGAGCCCGACAGGGCGCGGGCGAAGACGGCCTCGGCGATGCCGGTGACGGGGACGCCGAGGTCCAGGGCGGACTTGACGGTCCAGCGGCCGGTGCCCTTCTGCTCGGCCTCGTCGAGGATGACGTCGACGAGCGGCTTGCCGGTCTTGGCGTCGACCTGCTTGAGCACCTCTGCGGTGATCTCGATGAGGTAGCTGTCCAGGTCGCCGGAGTTCCATTCGGCGAACACGTCGGCGATGTCGGCGGCGCCGAGCCCGAGCCCGTCGCGCAGCAGCTGGTAGGCCTCGCCGATGAGTTGCATGTCGGAGTACTCGATGCCGTTGTGCACCATCTTGACGAAGTGGCCCGCGCCGTCGGGACCGATGTGGGTGCAGCAGGGGACGCCGTCGACGTGGGCGGAGATCTCCTCGAGCAGCGGGCCCAGCGATTCGTAGGACTCGGCGGGTCCGCCGGGCATGATCGACGGGCCGTTGAGCGCGCCTTCCTCGCCGCCGGAGATGCCGGCGCCCACGAAGTGCAGGCCGCGTTCGCGGACGGCCTTCTCGCGGCGGATGGTGTCGGTGTAGAGGGCGTTGCCGCCGTCGATGATGATGTCGCCCGGTTCGAAGACCTCGCAGAGTTCGTCGATGACGGCGTCGGTGGGATCGCCGGCCTTGACCATGATCAGGGCGCGACGCGGCTTCTCCAGCGCGGCCGCGAACTCGGCCATCGTCTCGGTGCGCACGAAGGAGCCGTCGGAGCCGTGCTGCTCGAGCAGTGCGTCGGTCTTGGCCACCGACCGGTTGTGCAGCGCCACGGTGTAGCCGTGCTTGGCGAAGTTGCGGGCGATGTTGGACCCCATCACCGCCAACCCCGTGACTCCGATCTGTGCGGTGGCGGTGGTGTTGGACGAACTCACGGGCAGCCTTTCGTTGTTTTGTTGTGCGGGGTGGTGCGGGGACCCGCCCTGGTCAGGGCAGGGCGGAGAAGAGTCGTTGCAGTTCGGTCAGCCAGGGGACCGCGACGGCCACGGTGGGGATCACCAGCACGGCAGCGGCCGTGACGTAGGCCCCGGCGGCCATGGCGATGCTGTTGGGCTTGCCCGCGAGACGACGCACCCGGATGACGGTGGTCGGGCCGCCCGCCGCCAGGGCGCCGCGGGGGGCGCGCGCGGAGGCGCAGGCGACCAGGGCGCGGGCCAGGTGGGTGGGTCCTTGGGCGCGGACGGCGGCGTCGTCGGCGAGCAGTTCGATGAGCAGCCGGACGGCGCCGAGGGCGCTGGCGCTGCGGACGAACCGGGGGAAGGCGGCGTGGACGGCGGTGAACATCTCGAGCACCAGGTCGTGGCGGGCGCGCAGGTGGGCCTGTTCGTGGCTGAGGATGGCGGCCACCTCGTCGTCGGACAGGGCCTGGAGTGCACCCTGGCTGACGACGACGCGGCTGCGGACCCCGGGCAGGCAGTAGGCCAGCGGCTGGGTGACGTCGAGGATGCGCAGACCGCTGGCGCGCGTACAGCATTCGGGGGCGCTGCCATGCCGGGTGCCGAGCAGGTCGACGAGCATCCGGTGGTGGGCGCGGCGGCGGCGCGTGGCGATGGCCACGCCGATGACGGCGAGCACGAGGCGGGCGCCGATCAGCAGGGTGGCCGCGAAGACCACGACGTAGAGCAGCCACAGCGGCCAGCCGAGGTTGGCGATCTCGGACGTGACGGTGGCGGTGGGGCGGCCGTCCGGTCCGGGGGCGAAGAGCCTACTGGCGATCGCGATGCCCGCGCTGAAGGCCGACAGCACGGCGGCCAGCACCACGGCCTGCCACAGCACGATGGCCGCGCGCGGTGCGCGCAGCGGCCACTTCGCACGGGCCAGTACCGCGGGCACCGGTCCGATCAAGACCAGCGCCACGATGGAGAAGGCCAGCGCGGACACGCTTCAAGTGTCTCTCAGCCGGTGCCCGAATTGCCAGCCGGTCCGGCATCGTGTTTGGCCTCCAGCTCCGCGAGGGCGCGCCGGAGGGCGGCGGCCTCGTCGGCGTTGACGCGTTCCACGAAGTGGACCAGGGCAGCCTCGCGGCTGCCCGAGTCGGCGGCTTGGTCGAGCGCGTCCACCATGAGGCCTGCGACGAGTTCGTCACGGCCGTGCGTGGGTGCGTAGCGGTGTGCCCGGTCGTCGCGATGCTGGACGACGAGGTTCTTCTTGGCCAGTCGTTGCAGCACCGTCATGATCGTCGTGTAGGCCAGATCCCGGCGGGCGGCCAGCGCCTCGTGCACCTGACGCACCGTTTGGGGTTCGCGCATGGACCACAGGTGGTCCATCACCTCACGTTCCAGTTCCCCGAGTCGCGTCACCTTGGCCCTCGTTCCGACAACAGCCATCGTCCGTTCACTCTCCTGAGCAGAGTCCTCAGCCTACTACGGGATTACTACCGCGCGTCGTATCAGGCGTCGTTGCCGTCGGACGTCGGTGTTCGCCATGGCTGAGACGCCGCCGCGCCCCGACCCATTCCCGATCCTTCCCCGGGGTGTGAGTCGCGTCACGAAGGCTTTCCCCAGCCGCAATCAGGCTACCTACTATAGTAAGGCTTACCTAACGGAGGGAGACTCCATGACGATCGTCGTCGACGACCCCCTGATCGCAGGCATGACGATCGGGAGGGCGCTTCCCCTACACGAGTCCAGCAGGCGACTGCGCGAACTCCGTCCCGAATGTCCCCGCGTCCACGGCGTTGCGGTGATGGCCGACGTGTCGCGCCGTCGCTGGTGGCCACTGGCCGAGATGCTCACCGCCGACCGGCTTCGCGGCATGTTCGAGGCCGCGGCCGCGGAGACCGGCAACCGCGCAGCCGTGGCGCAACAGCTGGCCGCCACGCTCGCCCACGTCGTCGTGGGCCGCGTCGTCCCGCTGCTGGCGCTGGAGGGCCGGGCGTGGGACACCGGGTTGGAGAACCTGTGGGTGCACGTCGACTCCGAAGGGGTCATCGACTGGGTGGGCGTGGTGGATCCGACGCTGCGCGCACTGCCCGACGATCCGTTCTTCACCGGCCGGCCCGGGCTGCACCGACGCCGGTCGGCGCACGACCGCATCGTCGCGCTGCCCAACGAGGCGGCGCTCGCGACGTGGGTGGCCCACCGGAGTCATCGCGCGCTGCATCCCCTGTTCGAGAGGCTGTGCGCCGTCAGCGGGGGCGCGTCGTCGCGGTCGGCGATGTGGCACCTCGTCGGCGGCGCGGTGGTCAGTGCGTCCACGCAGGTGCCGCTGCTGGCTGGGTCGAGCGAGTCGACGGCCATGCGTCGGGGTCAGGCGGTGCTCGACGCGCTGGTGGGTTTCGGCGCCCCGGTGCGCGGCGCGACGCGATCGACGAAGGTCTTGCTAAATTAGGGCAGCCTTGCCTATGCTTGCACTACAACCGAACATCGAGAACCACCGGACCGCGCCGGAGTCCTGAGGGCTGCAGAGACCCCCGGTCCACTCGAAGGAAGGGCCCCGCATCCGTGCGGGGCCCTTCCGCCTTCGGGCGAGGGGTGACCGCGGGCGGCCTTCCCGGCGTGCCGACCGCGTGTTACACCTATGGACGTGACGACATCCCTGCCGCATCTCTTCGGAACCGGTTTCGACGAGGTCCTGGGCCTCACCTACCTCGAGGCCACCCCCGATCGCACCACCGCCACGCTGACGATCAACGAGAAGCTGCTGCAGCCGCACGGCATCGTGCACGGCGGGGTGTACTGCGCCATCGTCGAGAGCGTGGCCAGCGTGTCTGCCGGCGTGTGGCTGGAGTCGACAGGTGGCGGCAGCAACGTCGTCGGGGTGAACAACAGCACCGACTTCCTGCGCGCCATCAAGGCGGGAGTCGTCACGGCGGTGTCCACGCCGATCCACCGCGGCCGCCGCCAGCAGCTGTGGCTCATCGAGATCACCGATGGCAACGGCAAACTCGTCGCTCGCGGCCAGGTGCGCCTGCAGAACCTGCCCGCGGACGCACCGCCTGCCTGAGCCCCGCGGCGCCGTCGGCCCACCCCCGATTCGCGCTGCCGAGCCCGCGACGACGTGGCAGGATCGCGCTCTATGCGGTTGAGTCCCCACGAGCAGGAGCGCCTGTTGCTCTCCTACGCCGCGGAGTTGGCGCGTCGACGGCGCGGGCGCGGGCTGCTCCTCAATCATCCGGAAGCCGTGGCCATCCTCACCGACCACGTGCTGGAGGGGGCCCGCGACGGGCGCACCGTGGCCGAGCTGATGGCCAGTGGCCGTGAGGTTCTCACGCGCGCCGACGTCATGGCGGGCGTCCCGGAGATGCTCTCCGACGTGCAGGTGGAGGCCACGTTCCCGGATGGTACGAAGCTCGTCACCGTCCACCACCCGATCCCGTGAGCGGCGAGCCGTCCGCCGGGTCCGGTGGCGTGTCCATGGTGCCGGGGGAGACGCTGTACGCCGAGGGCGACGTGACGCTCAACGCCGGTGCGCCGCGGCTGGTCCTGGACGTCCTCAACACCGGTGACCGGCCCGTGCAGGTGGGCAGCCACGTGCACCTGCCGCAGGCCAATCGGGCGTTGGAGTTCGACCGGGTCGCCGCGCACGGTCACCGACTCGACATTCCCGCCGGCACCGCCGTGCGTTTCGAACCGGGCGTGGGTCAGCGGGTTTCGCTGGTGCCGCTGGCCGGTACGCGCGAGGTGCACGGGCTGTCACTCGATCCGCCGGGAAGGCTGGACCCGTCATGACCGACCTCACGCGGCAGCGGTACGGCGCGCTGTACGGCCCGACGACCGGTGACCGCATCCGGCTCGCCGACACCGATCTGCTGATCGAGATCACCGACGACCTCGGCGGCGGCCCGGGGCGTGCCGGCGACGAGGCGGTGTTCGGCGGCGGCAAGGTGTTGCGGGAATCCATGGGCCAGGCCAGGGCCACCCGTGCCGACGGCGCGCCGGACACCGTGATCACCGGCGTGGTAATCCTCGACTACTGGGGAATCGTCAAGGCCGACGTCGGCATTCGGGACGGGCGCATCGTCGCGATCGGCAAGGCGGGCAACCCCGACGTCATGTCGGGCGTGCACCCGGACCTGGTGGTGGGCCCCTCGACGGAGGTCATCGCCGGCAACGGGCGCATCCTCACCGCGGGCGCCATCGACTGTCACGTGCACCTGATCTGCCCGCAGATCATGCCCGAGGCGCTCGGGAGCGGCATCACCACCATCGTCGCGGGCGGTACCGGTCCCGCCGACGGCAGCAAGGCCACCACCGTGACGCCGGGAGCGTGGCATCTGGCCCGGATGCTGGAGGCGCTGGACGACTGGCCGCTGAACGTGGCCCTGCTCGGCAAGGGCAACACGGTGTCCAGCGAGGCGATGTGGGAGCAGTTGCGCGGCGGCGCAGCGGGTTTCAAGCTGCACGAGGACTGGGGCACCACCCCCGCGGCCATCGACGCGTGCCTCACCGTCGCCGACGCGGCGGGCGTACAGGTCAACGTGCACACCGACACGCTCAACGAGATGGGCTACGTCGAGGACACGCTGGCCGCCATCGCGGGACGGTCCATCCACGCGTATCACACCGAGGGGGCGGGCGGCGGGCACGCACCCGACATCATCACCGTCGTCTCGCATCCGAACGTGCTGCCCAGCTCCACCAATCCCACGCGACCCCACACCGTCAACACGCTCGCCGAGCACCTCGACATGCTGATGGTGTGCCATCACCTCAACCCCAGCGTGCCGGAGGATCTGGCGTTCGCCGAGAGCCGGATCCGTCCGTCGACGATCGCCGCCGAGGACCTGCTGCACGACATCGGCGCGATCTCGATGATCGGCAGCGATGCCCAGGCCATGGGCCGCATCGGCGAGGTCGTGATGCGCACCTGGCAAACCGCGCACGTGATGAAGCGCCGCCGCGGCGCGGCCCCCGGTGACGGCCGCGCGGACAATCACCGCGCGCGCCGCTACGTCGCCAAGTACACGATCTGCCCGGCCGTCGCGCACGGCATGGCCGACGAGATCGGGTCGGTCGAGGTGGGCAAGCTGGCTGACCTGGTGCTGTGGGAGCCGGCGTTCTTCGGCGTGCGTCCGCACACGGTGCTCAAGGGCGGCATGATCGCGTGGGCGGCGATGGGTGACGCCAATGCCTCGATCCCCACCCCGCAGCCGGTCTTGCCCCGGCCGATGTTCGGTGCCGCGCCGACGGCCGCCGCGGCCACCTCGGTGCACTTCGTCTCACCGCAGGCCGTCGAGGACGGCCTCGCCGACCGGCTGGCGGTCCGCCGAAAGCTGGTGCCGGTCAACGACGTCCGCTCCGTCGGCAAGGCCGACATGCCGCTCAACGACGCGATGCCACGGGTCGAGGTGGACCCGGACACCTTCACGGTGCGCATCGACGGCGAGGTGTGGGCCGAGCAGCCCGCCACCGAGCTGCCGATGGCGCAGCGCTACTTCCTGTTCTGATGAGTTCCCTTGCGACCCTGCTGGTCCTGTCCGATTCGCGGTTGCCCACCGGCGGGCACGTGCACTCCGGGGGCGTGGAGGAGGCGGTGACCGCGGGGTTGGTGACCGACGTCGCGACGCTGCGGGCGTTCCTGGTCCGCCGCATCCGCACCAGTGGCCTGGTGGGTGCCTCGGTGGCGGCGGCCGTGCACGCCGGCCGGCTCGGCGTGCCGCGCGCCGATCTCGAGATGGACGCACGCACACCGGCACCGGCGGCCAGGTCGGCGTCGCGGGCGCAGGGTCGTGGGCTGCTCCGGCTGGCCAGGCGGGTCTGGCCGCAGCGCGACTGGACGGTGTTGGGTCCCACCCCGCACGTGGTGGTGGCGGCCGGATTGGTCGGCGAGGCCGGGGGATTGACGCCCGAGGACACGGCGCTGTCGACGGTGTACACCACGATGACGGCCTCGGCCACGGCCGCGCAGCGCCTGCTGGCCCTGGACCCCGGCGACGTCGCCGCGCTCACGTTCGACCTGGCGCCGCTGTGCGAGTCGACGGCCGTCGACGCCGTCGCCGCCCTGGCCGACGCGTCGGACCCCCTGCTCGACGTGCTGGCGCAGCGCCATGCCGAACGCGATCGTCCCCTGTTCGTCTCCTGACCCGAAGAAAGGCCGGACATGCCACCACATTTCATCGACGGTGAGCCGCACGACCACGCCGAGCGGCCACGCCGCGTGCGCGCCGCGGGGGAGCCCTTGCGCATCGGCATCGGCGGCCCGGTCGGTTCCGGCAAGACGGCGCTGGTGGCCGCGCTGTGCCGCGAGTTGCGCGACGAGTTGTCGCTGGCGGTGCTGACCAACGACATCTACACGACCGAGGACGCGGACTTCCTGCGCAGGCATGCGGTGTTGCCCGACGAGCGCATCGCCGCCGTTCAGACCGGCGGGTGCCCGCACACGGCGATCCGGGACGACATCACCGCCAACCTCGACGCCATCGACGACCTCGTCGCCGCGAACCCGCGGTTGGACCTGATCCTGGTGGAGTCCGGCGGGGACAACCTGACGGCCACGTTCTCGTCGGGTCTGATCGACGTGCAGATCTTCGTGATCGACGTGGCGGGTGGGGACAAGGTCCCCCGCAAGGGTGGTCCCGGTGTGACGTTCTCGGATCTGTTGGTGATCAACAAGACCGATCTGGCGCCGATGGTGGGTGCCGATCTCGACGTGATGCGTCGCGACGCCGCCAAGGTGCGTGGGCAGCGGCCCTTCGTGCTGATCTCGCTCACCGAGGACCCTGCCGCGGGCCCGGTGCTGGAGTGGGTGCGTCAGCAGTTGCGGGTGCCGGTCTAAGGCGTGCGCTCCGAGGTCCTCATCGTCGCCGAGCCGGGGCGGCATCCCCGCCTGGAGTGCACCGGGGGAATCGCGGTGCGGCGCACCGCAACCGACGTCGTGCACCTGGTGTCGGCGGCTGCCACGCCGCTGGGCGGTGACGTCATCCGCGTGCGCGTGGTCGTCGAGGAGGGGGCGCGACTGCGGGTGCGCAGTGCGGCCGCGACCATGGCCATGCGGGGGGCGGCGACGGCGGAGTCGCTGGCGGCGTGGCGGTTGGAGGTGGCGGGCGAACTGGATTTGGATCCGGAGCCCACCATCGTGGCGGGTGGGGCACGCCACGTGACGTCGACGGCACTCGTCGCGACGACGGCTGCGCGCGTGCGGATTCGGGAGCGCGCGCAGATCGGTCGTGCCTACGAGCGTGAGGGATTCTGGTCGTCCGCGCTGCGTGCCGACGTCGGCGAGGTGCCGCTGCTCCGGCATCGCATCGAGGTGGGTACCGCGGCGGTGGCCGACGACGTACTTGGTGCGCCGCGCGCCTGCATCAGCGAATTGCGGTATCCCGAGCGGTCGTTCGAGGCCGCGGGCACGGTGCTGGAACTCGCAGCGGGTGGCAGCATCGCCACGTGGCAAGGTGAGCGGTTGCACGGCTGACCTCGCCCCGCCGCCGCCGGCACGCGAGGCCGAGAAGGCGCCGGCTCCGGGACGACGAACGCCCCCGGGCTCCGGACGGCGGGCGTGCCCCGACCGTCGGCCCGAGGGCGACGTCGTGAAACTAGCTGGCGGCCTTTTCCTCCCGCTGCGCGGCGGCGATCTCCTCGAGTTCCTCGATGCGCGTCCGGGCGTAGGCCTGCTGTTCGGTGATGGTGAGCTGGCCGCGCTGGCGGCTCAGGAACGTGACCGCCCATGACAGCAGCGTGGCGATCTTGGTCTTGAAGCCCACCAGGTAGATCAGGTGCAGCCCGAGCCAGGCGAGCCAGGCGATGAAGCCACCGAACTCGAGCTTGCCCGAACCGATGGGGATCTGCGCGACGGCGTTGTACTTCGACACCGTGGCCATGGAGCCCTTGTCCCAGTACTTGAACGGCTCGCGCGGCTTGGGGGTGGTGCCGTGCTTGCGGGCGTTGGCCTCGTTCTTCACGATGTCGGCGACGTACTTGCCGCCTTGGATGGCGCCCTGTGCCATGCCGGGGACGCCCGGCACGAAGGCCATGTCACCGACCACGAACACGTTCGGGTGCCCGGGGATGGACAGGTCGGGGTTCACCTTGACGCGGCCTGCGCGGTCGATCTCGGTGTCGGACTGGTTGGCCAGGTCGCGACCCAGCGGACTGGCCTGCACGCCCGCCGACCACACCTTGCACGCCGCGTCGATACGGCGGGAGGTGCCGTCGGCGTTCTTGACGGTGATGCCGTTGCGGTCGACGTCGGTCACCATGGCGTTCAGCTGGATCTCGACGCCCATCTTCTCGAGGCGTTCCTTGGCCTTGAGGCCGAGCTTCTCGCCCATGGGCGGCAGGACGGCCGGGGCGGCGTCGAGGAGGATGACGTGCGCCTCGGTGGGGTCGATGTGCCGGAAGCTGCCGCGCAGGGTCTGGTCGGCCAGCTCCTGGATCTGGCCCGCCATCTCGACACCGGTGGGACCCGCGCCGACGACGACGAACGTCAGCAGCTTGCGGCGACGCTCGGGATCGCTGGAGCGTTCGGCCTGCTCGAACGCACCGAGGATGCGACCGCGCAACTCCAGCGCGTCGTCGATGGTCTTCATGCCGGGCGCCCACTCCGCGAAGTGGTCGTTGCCGAAGTACGACTGACCTGCGCCCGCAGCGAGGATCAAGGTGTCGTACGGCGTCCGGTAGGTGTGACCGAGCAGGATCGAGTCGACCGTCTTGTTCTGCAGGTCGACGTGCGTCACGTCGCCGAGCAGCACCTGGGCGTTGTGCTGCTTGCGCAGGATCAGACGGGTGGGCGGGGCGATCTCACCCTCGGAGATGATGCCGGTCGCGACCTGGTACAGCAGCGGCTGGAACAGATGATGCGTCGTGCGGGCGATCAACTTGATGTCGACGTCGACGTGCTTGAGCGCCTTCGCGGCGTTCAACCCGCCGAAACCGGACCCGATGATGACGACCTTGTGCCGATCCGACGCCGTAGCTCCGGGGTGGCTCATTTCTGCTCCTTGACGGATGACCCGCTTCTGACGACCAATACAACGTCTAGGTTAGTCGGCGGCCTTCCGAGGAGCGCGGTGAGATGCCCCACCGCCCCGTTCGTTCACCCGACCTGCACGTTCGTCAGGTCAGCAGGGGGCGCAGCAAATCGGCGACCGCGGTGACGCCGCCCGGCTGGTAGCCGTTGATGCTGGTGACCGGGCTCAGGATGACGCCGTCGATGCCGGCGTCGAGCACCTTCGTCTTGATCTGGTCGACGATCTGCTCCGGGCTGCCGAAGACGGCCTGCCGGCGGAAGTCCTCGGGGATGAACTCGGCGGTGACGTTCTCGTCGATGATGGCCACGACGAGCATGCTGGTCTCGAGGGTGGCCGGGTCGCGGTCGACCTTCTCGCACGACTCCTTGACCACCTGGACCTTGCGGGGCAGTTCGTCGAAGCCGGCGATGACGTTGAGGTGGTCGAAGTGCTTGGCGGCCAGGGGGATGGTCTTCTTCTCGCCGCTGCCGCCGATCATCAGGGGGACGTGGTCGCGGAAGCGGGGTTCCGCCATGGCTTCCTTGACCGTGTAGTACGTGCCGTCGAGGGTGGGACGTTCGCCGGCGAGCATCGGCAGGATGATGTCGAGGGCCTCGTACAGCTTGTTGAAGCGGTCGGTGAAGGTGCCGAACTCGTAGCCCAGCGATTCGTGTTCGAACTCGAACCAGCCGGTGCCGATGCCGAGGATGGCGCGGCCCTGGGAGATCACGTCGAGGGTGGTGATGGCCTTCGCGAGCAGGGTGGGGTTGCGGTAGGTGTTGCCGGTGACGAGGGTGCCGAGCTGCACCTTCTCGGTGGCGGTGGCCAGGGCGCCCAGGGCGGTGTAGGCCTCCAGCATCGGCTGGTCGGGGGTGCCCAGGCCGGGGAGTTGGTAGAAGTGGTCCATCAGGAACACCGAGTCGAAGCCGGCGGTCTCGGCCTCGCGGGCCTGGTCGATCACGGTCGGGAACAGTCGCTCGACCCCGGTGCCGTAGGAGAAGTTCGGGATCTGCAAACCCAGGCGAATCGTCATGCGATCGACCCTAAGCGGGGATTGCGGGTCGACGTCGGTCGTTTCGCTCGGCGCGAAGCCGGAATAAATACCGGTCAGGCGAAGTTCGCGAGCGCGCCATGGCTCACGTGCAGCGTCTCGCCGGTGATGTGACGGGCCGCCGGCGTCGTGAGAAACAGTGCGAGCCTGGTGATTTCGGCGGCCACCGACGGGCTGGTGCCGACGGCGCCGTCGTAGCCCGACTGCGCGGCCCGGCCGGCGGCGACGGTGTTCATGGTGATGCCGCGGATGCCGAAGTGGGTGGCCTGCCCGGCGGTCCACGCCGACATCGCGGCCTTGATGGCGGCCTCGGGGCTGCCCTCGGCGGGGCTGTCGGCGACGACGTTGACGATGGATCCGCCCGAGCGCAGCTGGTCGCCGAGCACCTGGACGGTCAGGACCGCCGAGAGCATCGTCGAGTCGAGCGCGGAGCGCCACGCCGAGGCCTGGTCGAGCAGGGTGCGGGTGCGCGGGTCGCCACCGAACCAGCGCGGTGAGGGCACGTTGACGATGGTGTCGAGGTGCAACGGGAACTCGGTGCGCGCTGCCTCGAGGGCGGCGGGGTTCACGTTGTCCAGGACCAGGTAGTCGACCTCGAGTTCCTTGGCGGCCACCTCGACGTCGTCGCGTCGGGCACCGGTGATCACCACGTGGTGACCGGCGTCGCGAAAGCCCGCGGCGATGGTGCGGCCGAGTTCCGTGTCGCCACCGGTGAGTAGCACCTCGGATACGCGCACCTCAGATGTTCCAGTGGACACCACGACCTCCTCGGATTCTGCGCTGGGCCCAGCGAGCAACGGCCATGTTACTGGACAGTAGCTAGGAGGTGAAACCGCCACGCTGGGACGCTGCCGCGGGGATGTGGCCCCGACCCGCGTGGCGGGACGGCCGTGGGGACCGGGATGGCCGTGGGCATCCGGGATAGCTTTGGGGCATGGGGCACGGCGCGTGGGTCACGGCGTGAGCCCCGGGACCGGGCTCCCGCGGTGGGTCTACGTCCCGGCGGCGCTTGGGGCGGCGTTCGTGACGTTGCCCCTCGTGGCGGTGGCGGTGAGGGTCGACTGGCCGCGGTTCTGGACGCTCGTCACCAGCCCGTCGTCGCTGACGGCGTTGGGATTGAGCCTGCGCACGTCGGCCGCGAGCACGCTGCTGTGCCTGCTGCTCGGCGTGCCGTTGGCGTTGGTGCTGGCACGCAGCGGTGCCCGGGTGGTGCGGTGGCTGCGGCCACTGATCCTGCTGCCGCTGGTGCTGCCGCCGGTCGTCGGGGGCCTGGCGTTGCTGTACGCCTTCGGGAAGCTGGGGTTGGTGGGCCGCTATCTCGAGGCCGCGGGTGTCTCGATCGCGTTCAGCACCACGGCCGTCGTGCTGGCGCAGACGTTCGTGTCCCTGCCGTTCCTGGTCGTCGCGCTCGAGGGGGCGGCACGCACGGCTGGGGCCGACTACGAGGTCGTGGCGGCGACGCTCGGGGCCCGGCCGTCGACGGTGTGGTGGCGGGTGTCGCTGCCCCTGCTGGCCCCCGGTTTGGTGTCGGGTGCGGTCCTGGCGTTCGCCCGCTCACTCGGCGAGTTCGGTGCCACGCTGACGTTCGCGGGATCACGGGAGGGTGTCACCCGCACGTTGCCGCTGGAGATCTACCTGCAGCGGGAGAGCGACGCCGACGCCGCCGTGGCCTTGTCGATGCTGTTGGTGGCCGTCGCCGCGGTGGTCGTGCTGGGGCTCGGCGGGCGCCGACTCCGGTCGGGCGGCGGCAGCTCGTGGTGAGGCGGGCCAGGTGAGCGCGGTGCCGGGAGGGTTGCGGGTGCGCGCCGTCGTGCGGCGGCGGTCGGTCGACGTGGCGTTCGACGTCGCGCCCGGGGAGGTGGTGGCGGTCCTCGGTCCCAACGGGGCGGGCAAGTCGACGGTGCTCGGTGTCGTCGCGGGGACCGTCGTCCCCGACGTGGGCGAGGTGCGGGTGGGTACGCGCGTGCTCACCGACACCGCCGCGGGCGTCGAGGTGGCCACGCACGACCGTCGGGTGGGCTTGCTGATGCAGGATCCGCTGCTGTTCCCGCACATGTCGGTCGCCGCCAACGTGTCGTTCGGGCCGCGCAGCGCGAAGCGGTTGAGCCGCAGGGATTCCCGTGCGCTCGCGCACCGGTGGCTGACTGCCGTCGATGCCGCTGCGCTCATCGACCGCGACGCCAAGGCGCTGTCGGGCGGCCAGGCGCAGCGGGTGGCGCTAGCGCGGGCACTGGCTGCGCAACCCGAGGTGCTGATGCTCGACGAGCCGATGGCCGGCCTGGACGTGACGGTCGCGGCGGCCATGCGCAAGGTGCTGCGGGACGTGCTCACCGAGGGCGGTCGCTGCGCGTTGATGGTCACCCACGACGTCCTCGACGTCGTCACGCTCGCGGACCGGGTGGTGGTGATCGAGGACGGGCGGATCGTCGAGGAGGGGCCCGTAGGTGCCACCTTGGCGAGGCCGCGCAGCTTCTTCACGGCGCGGTTCGCCGGTGTCAACCTGGTGGCGGGGACGGCCGACGGCGACGCCGTCGTGGCCACCGACTGGGGAACCCGCTGGCACGGCACGCCAGGAGATCCGCCCGTGGAGCCGGGGCGGCGTGCGGTCGCGGTGTTCGCACCTGCCGCGGTGTCGGTGTACCGGGAGGCGCCGCACGGCAGCCCGCGCAACACCGTCGAGGTGGTGGTCGCCGAACTCGACGGCAGCGGCCCGACCATCCGGGTCCGTGCCGACGAGCAACCCGACGGTGGCCCGGGTCTGGCCGCCGACGTCACCGCCGAGGCGGCGGCCGAGTTGCGGCTGGCGCCGGGGGAGCGGGTGTACTTCACGGTGAAGAGTCAGGCGGTCACGGTGCATCCGCGGCCGTAACGCCCCGGGGTCGGCGCGCGATCGACACCTCGTGACGACGCGATCTCCGCGACCTGCCCGGCCGACCGGGAGCGAGGTCGCCTCCCGCACGCCAGCTACTGGCGGCATGCGTTCCTGGCTGCGCCGAACTTTCGCACAGCTACCTCTCAGCGAGACACTCTGGGAGCACCTCACACTTGCGTCACGGCCGCAACACTGTAGTTTCTTCCCCATGCAGCACCCACGCAGCCGCCGTCGCCAGGGCTTGTCGCGCTCCCTTGCCGTTGCCGCCGTCTCCGGCGTCACCGCGGCGTCGCTGGTCCTGGCCGGGACGGCTCACGCCGAACCGGCAGTGCCGTCTCCGACGCCCGCCCCTGCTCCCGCACCGGCCCCTGCTCCCGCACCGGCCCCCGAGCCCGGCGTGCCACCGGCACCCGCCCCCGGCGTGCCACCGGCCCCCGCGGATCCGAACGCGCCGCCCCCGCCGCCCGCAGACCCGAATGCCCCCGCCGTGCCGGCACCCCCGCCGCCGGAGCCCGGCCGCGTCGACAACGCCGCCGGGGGATTCAGCTACGTGGTGCCCAACGGCTGGAAGGTCTCCGATCAGACCCAGCTGTCCTACGGGCAGGCGCTGCTGACGAAGATCCCCGCGGCGGGCACCGAGCAGGCCCCGACGGACACCAGCGTGCTGCTGGGCCGGCTGGACCTGAAGCTGTTCGCGGGCGCCGAGGCGGACAACGCCAAGGCAGCCACGCGCCTCGCCTCCGACATGGGCGAGTTCTTCATGCCCTTCGCCGGTACGCGCATCAACCAGGAGGCCGGCCCGCTCGACGCGGCAGGCATGCCGGGCGCCTTCGCCTCCTACGACGTGAAGTTCACCGACACCACGAAGCCCAACGGCCAGATCTGGGCCGGGGTCGTGGGTTCGACGCCGCCTCCCAACGCCCCGCGCGGGCAGCGGACGCCCGAGCGGTGGTTCGTGGTGTGGCTGGGCACGGCCAACAACCCGATCGACAAGGCGGCCGCCGCGGCGCTGACGCAGTCCATCCGGCCGTACGCGGCTCCGCCGCCACCGCCGCCGCCGGATCCCAATGCGCCGCCGGACCCGAACGCGCCGCCACCGGATCCCAACGCGCCGCCGGCCCGGCCGGCGGTGGGCGTGCCGGTGCCGGTGACGAACGCGCCGCCGGAGATGATGCCCGCGGGCTGATGCCCGTCTGCTGCACCATGGGTTCCGTGACGGTGCCTGCCAGGTTCCTGCCAGCGAAATACCCTGTTTTCGAGGCCCTTTGGCGCTCTTAACGTGATCGAACATGGGTATAGAGGGGGGTGGACCAGCACCTTGCTGGTCCACGACAGGCAGGAGTCGAACCATGGACGTCATCGCCGCAAGTGAAATCCTCGCCCGCTCGACGACGTTGACCAGCGTCGGTTGGATCGGTTACGTCATCATCGGCGCGCTCGCCGGCTGGATCGCCGGCAAGATCGTCAAGGGTGGCGGGTCCGGCATCCTGATGAACATCGTCATCGGCATCGTCGGTGCCCTCATCGGCGGTTTCCTGCTGAGCTTCTTCGTCGACACCGCGGCGGGCGGGTGGTGGTTCACCTTGTTCACCGCCATCCTCGGTTCGGTCATCCTGCTGGCCATCGTCGGGGCGGTACGCAAGACCTAGTCGCCGGTGCGGTCGGCGCCATGACGGCACGTCATGGCGCCGACCGGCCCGTCAGAGGGCGGCGTGCCACACCCCTTACATCGAGGCGTGCCACACCAACTACATCGAGGCGTGCCACACCCCTTACATCGAGGCGTGCCACACCCACTACATCGAGGCGTGCCACACCATGGCCGCCGCGAGGGCTCCCATCCCGTTCAGCGACCAGTGCAACGCGATGGGCGCGATCAAGCTCCCACTGCGGCCCCGCAGCCAGGTGAACACGAACCCGGCGGCGCCGGTCGCCAGCACGGCGAGCAGGACACCGGCGATCACGCCGCCCACGCCGCCACCGAACAGGCGGGTGAAGCCGACGTTGCTGCTCGTCAGTCCCAGGGACGTGGCGACGTGCCACAACCCGAACAGCAGCGAACCCGCCGCCGCCACGCCGCGGAACCCCCACGCCCGATTCAGGGCGCCGTGCAGCACACCCCGGAACACCAGTTCCTCGGGAATGACGGTCTGCAGCGGGATGATGATCAGCGACGCGAGCAGCGCGCCGGACAGCGTCGCGTAGTGGTCGTTCATGAACATGGGCCGGGTCCAGGGCAGCGCGACGCCGACGGCGATGACCGTGGCGACCAGCGCCACCGCGGCGGCCGCGTAGCCGATCCCGGACTTCCAATGCTCGCGGCCCAGGCCGAGTTCGGCCCACCCGAGCCCACGTGAGCGCACCAGCAGCACCAGTCCGGCGGCGGCGGCAGGCACGGTGACGACGTTGGCCCACGGCGTCGTGAAGTGGGCGACGAGGTTGGTCAGCGCGAGCACGACGATCACGACGCCGATGTCGACGTAGGTGCGGAAGTGGTGCAGCGCGGTCAGCTGTCCCAGCAGCGGGTGCGCAGCCGGGTCGGCGGTCGCCGTCGGGGACGGGGACGGCGCGTCGGTCGGTGCGGCGGTGATCTCGGACATGACCAGACGAGTGTACGGGCGGCGGCTCGAGCCGCAGGTCAGCGCCGCCGTCCGGTCGTCGGTGGCGACCCGGGCGACGGCCGTCACACCCGCCGAACCATACTGTGTGCACCGAGCTTGACACCTGTCAGGTTTGCCGAGCCGTGGTGGCCCCGAATTGCGTAGCCCCGACGTCCGCGTCGGGCAGAGAGGTACGTCGTTGAGCATCGATCGCCGCACCCCCGTCCTGGTCGGCTACGGCCAGGTGAACCAGCGCGAGTCCGACCCCGCGGTGGAGCCCGTCGACCTGATGGAGCGCGCCGCGCGTGCGGCAGCGGACCCCCGCGTGCTGGAGGCGGTCGACTCGGTGCGCATCGTGAACCTGCTGTCGTGGCGCTACCGCAATCCGGGGTTGCTGCTGGCCGAACGGCTCGGGGCCACCCGCGCCGAGGGCAGGTACACGCCGATCGGCGGCAACGTGCCCCAGGCGCTGGTGAATCAGGCGTGCCTGGACATCCAGGCCGGGCGCGCCGACACCGTGCTGATCGCCGGGGGTGAGGCGTGGCGGACGCGCACCCGCGTGCGGTCGGCGGGTGGGTCGCTGGACTGGACCAAGCAGGACGAGTCCGTGCCGCTGCCCGCCGGTGCGGAGGACCAGTTCCTCCTGGCGGGCGAGGTGGAGATCCGCATCAAGCTGGATCGGCCGGCGTATGTCTATCCGATGTTCGAGCAGGCCATCCGCATCGACTCCGGCGAGGCACCGGAGGCGCACCGGCGCCGCATCGGCGAGCTGTGGGCGCGCTTCAGCGAGGTCGCGGCGGGCAACCCGCACGCGTGGAGCACCGAAGCGGTTGCGGCGGAGGACATCTGGCAGCCGAGCCCGAGCAATCGCATGGTCAGCTGGCCGTACCCGAAGCTGATGAACTCCAACAACATGGTGGACCAGGGGGCGGCGCTGGTCCTCACCTCGGTGGAGAAGGCCGAGTACCTGCAGATCCCCAAGGACCGGTGGATCTTCCCCCATGCGGGCACCGACGCCCACGACACGTACCTGATCGCCGAGCGCGCGGAGTTCCACCGTTCGCCGGCCATCCGGATCGCCGGCCGCCGGGCCCTGGAACTCGCCGGTATCGGCATCGACGACGTGGCGCTGGTCGACGTGTACTCCTGCTTCCCGTCGGCGGTGCAGGTGGCCGCACGCGAACTGGGCTTGGCGCTCGACGATCCCGCGCGTCCGTTGACGGTGACCGGTGGTCTGACGTTCGCCGGGGGGCCGTGGAACGACTACGTGTCGCATTCCATCGCGACCATGGCGGAGCGGCTGGCCGCGGCCCCCGACGCCGTCGGTCTGATCACCGCCAACGGCGGCTACCTGACCAAGCACAGTTTCGGCGTGTACTCGGCGACCCCGCCGCGCGGCGAGTTCCGTTGGCAGGACGTGCAGACCGAGGTCGACGCCGAGCCGACGGTGACGGCGGAGGGGGACTGGACCGGCACCGGCACGGTAGAGACCTGGACCACGCCGTTCACCCGCGAGGGCGAGCCGGAGAAGACGTTCGTGGCCGTGCGTACCCCGGCCGACACCCGGGCGCTCGCCGTGCTCACCGATCCGGCCGACGCGGCCGCGAGCGTGGCGGGCGATCTGGCGGGTGCGAAGGTCAGCGTCGCCGAGGGCGGCGTCGCGCACCTCATCTGACCGCGATTCGTGGAGTGTGCGTCGCGCTCAGCGCGACGCAAACTCCACGAATCGCCCATTGACGCGAGGCGGCTCCGCCGCATAGTGTGGCCCACACCACGTATTGAAACGTTTCAATAGGAGGCCGGTGTGCCGGACGTCGCCATGCAGCGGGTGTGCTTCGTGCTGCACCTCGTGCCCGAACGCATCGACGAGTACGTGGCCGCCCACCAACACGTGTGGCCGGAGATGCTCGACGCACTGCGGGCGGCGGGCTGGCACGACTACTCGCTGTTCGTCCGACCCGAGGACGGCCTCGTGGTTGGCTACCTGCAGACCGCCGACTTCGACGCGGCGAAGGCCGCGATGGCGGCCACCGACGTCAACGCGCGGTGGCAGGAGCGCATGGCCGGTTTCTTCGTCAACCCCGCCGGGACCCGTCCCGACGAGGCCATGACCCCCCTCGTCGAGTACTTCCACCTCGACTGACCGTCCAGATCCCCTCGCCCGACTCCCGCCCAAACCCCTAGGACACGTCATGAGAATCGGAGCCCGATCCACCACCGGGTGGCGCGCCACCATCGCGGTGGCCATGTCGAACTACATCGAGGCCGGCTCGATCATCGCCATCGCGACCAGCCTGGGGTTCTGGCAGGCCGATTTCGGCATCTCCAACTTCGCGGTGGGCCTGCTGGCGGCGTTGAGCGCCAACGCCTTCGGCGCGGCCATCGGCGCCATCCTCGGCGGCCCGCTGTGTGATCGGTTCGGCCGCAAGGCGATCTACACCTACGACCTGCTGGTCTACATGGCCGGCGTGCTGCTCGCGGCCTTCGCGGTGAACTACGCGATGCTGCTGATCGCGTTCGTCGTCACCGGCATCGCCGTGGGTGCGGGCGTGCCCGCCTCCTGGACCTACATCGCCGAGCAGGCGCCCACCGAGGGCCGGGCCAAGCACGTGGGCACCGCGCAGCTCGCCTGGTCGACGGGTCCCCTGATCGGGTTCGCGCTGGCCGCGGCCCTGGCGCCGCTGGGGTTGCTGGGCTCGCGGCTGATCTTCGGTCACCTGTTCGTGGTGGCAGGCGTCGTGTGGTGGGTGCGGCAGGGTCTGGAGGAGTCGCGGATCTGGTCCGACGAGGCCACGTCGCAGACGGTGAGCGCCACACTGGGCGCGCGGGGTCTGCGGGGCCTGTTCTCACGTCGGGTCAACGTCACCGCGCTGCTGTTCCTCGGTGGCATCTACCTGTTCTGGAACACGGTGGCCGGCCAGGCGGGCATCTTCATGCCGCGGGTCTACGACACCGCGGGACTGCACAGCCCCGTCGCGCAGAACCTGCTGCAGGTGCTGGTGTGGGGCGCCACGGTGGCGGCGACGTACTTCGGCTTCATGCGGTACGCGGATCGGATGTCGCAGCGGCTCCTCTACGTCATCGGGGCGGCGCTGGGCATCGTCGCCTGGATCGTGTTGGTGGCGTTCACCGACGGTGGCGTGCCGACGATGCTGGTGTTCGCAGTGCTGTGGGGCGTCTCGTCGGGCATCGGTGCGCAGGCCTTCTACAGCCTGTGGACCAGCGAGCTGTTCGCCACCCCCTACCGGGCCAGCGCACAGGGCGTGATGTTCTTCGTCGTCCGCACCGCCACCGGGCTGCTCAGTTACTTCTTCCCGACAATGCTGGCGGCCACCGGGCTGACGGTCGTGGGCGTGCTGCTGGTGGGTCTGCTCACCGTGGCGCTGGTCATCGGGGCGGTGTGGGCGCCACAGACGCGCGGAAAGTCGTTGCGACGGATCGAGATCGAGCGGTACGGCGGCACCCCACCCGGTACCTCCCAGCGTCAGACCCCCGAGGAGATGACCGCATGACGCACCCGCTGTTGGACAATCTGGCGATCGAGCTGCCGTCGTGGGCGTTCGGCAACTCCGGGACGCGGTTCAAGGTGTTCGGCACGCCGGGCACGCCGCGCACCATCGAGGAGAAGATCGCCGACGCTGCCACCGTGCACCGCTTCACCGGGTTGGCGCCCACGGTGGCGCTGCACATCCCGTGGGATCGGGTGGACGACTACGCCCGGCTGAGCGCCTTCGCGCAGGACCACGGCGTCGCGCTGGGCACGGTCAACTCCAATACCTTCCAGGACGACGACTACAAGTTCGGCAGCCTCACCCACACCGACGAGGCAGTGCGGCAGAAGGCCATCGACCACCACCTGGCGTGCCTCGAGATCATGGACCAGACCGGCTCGCGGGACCTGAAGATCTGGCTCGCCGACGGCACCAACTATCCCGGCCAGGGTGACATCCGTGGGCGCCAGGACCGTTTGGCCGAGTCGCTGGCGGCCATCTATGGGCACGTCGGCGAGAACCAGCGAATGGTGTTGGAGTACAAGTTCTTCGAGCCGGCCATGTACATGACCGACGTCCCGGACTGGGGCACCTCCTATGCGCAGGTCAGTGCCCTCGGTGAGCGGGCCAAGGTGTGCCTGGACACCGGGCACCACGCGCCCGGGACCAACATCGAGTTCATCGTCGCGCAACTGCTGCGGCTGGGGAAGCTGGGTTCATTCGACTTCAACTCCCGCTTCTACGCCGACGACGACCTCATCGTCGGCGCGGCCGACCCCTTCCAACTGTTCCGCATCATGTTCGAGGTGATCCGCGGTGGCGGCCTGGAACCCGGGTCCGACCTGGCGCTGATGCTCGACCAGTGCCACAACGTGGAGGCCAAGATCCCCGGCCAGATCCGCTCGGTGCTCAACGTCGCGGAGATGACGGCGCGCGCCCTGCTGGTCGACACCGATGCGTTGACCGCGGCCCAGGAGGCCGGCGACGTGCTGGGGGCCAACGGCCTGATCATGGATGCCTTCTACACCGACGTGCGTCCGGCGCTGGCGCAGTGGCGAGCCGACCGGGGGCTGCCAGAAGATCCGATGCGTGCGTTCGCCGAATCCGGATATCAGAACACCATCGACGCCGAACGCGTCGGCGGAACCCAATCGTCCTGGGGAGCATGACACATGACCAATGAGACCGTTGCCGCACTGATCGCCAGGTCGAACCGCCTTGGCTCGGACCCGAAGAACACCAACTACGCCGGGGGCAACACCTCCGCGAAGGGCACGGCCACCGATCCGGTGACCGGGGAGCCGGTGGAGCTGTTGTGGGTCAAGGGATCCGGTGGCGATCTCGGGACCTTGACCGAGCAGGGGCTGGCGGTCCTGCGGCTGGACCGGATGCAGGCGCTGGTGGACGTCTACCCGGGCGTCGAGCGCGAGGACGAGATGGTGGCGGCCTTCGACTACTGCCTGCACGGCAGGGGCGGGGCGGCTCCGTCGATCGACACCGCGATGCACGGCCTGGTGGATGCCGCGCACGTGGACCATCTGCACCCCGACTCGGGTATCGCGCTGGCGACCGCGGCCGACGGCGAGGCATTGACCAAGCAGATCTTCGGCGACCGGGTGGCGTGGGTGCCGTGGCGGCGGCCCGGTTTCCAGCTGGGTCTGGACATCGCCGAGATCAAGCGGCGCAATCCGCAGACCATCGGCACCATCCTGGGCGGTCACGGCATCACCGCGTGGGGCGACACCTCGGCCGAGGCGGAGGCCCGATCGCTGGAGATCATCGAGACCGCGCAGCGCTTCATCGACGGCACCGGCCGGCCGCAGCCGTTCGGGGCGCCGCTGGCCGGGTACGCCGCGCTGCCCGACGAGCAGCGCCGCACCAAGGCCGCCGAGCTCGCCCCCTTCATCCGCGGGCTGGTATCCACCGACAAGGCGCAGGTCGGGCACTTCAACGACGACCCGCGGGTGCTGGAATTCCTTGCTGCCAGCGAACATCCGCGCCTGGCCGCGCTGGGAACCAGCTGTCCGGACCACTTCCTGCGCACCAAGGTCAAGCCCATGGTGCTCGACGTGCCCGCCGCCGCGCCGGTCGAGACCTGCCGCGAACGCCTTGCCGAGCTGCACGCGGCCTACCGGGCCGACTACCAGGCCTACTACGACCGGCACGCCGACGCGGACAGCCCCGCCATGCGCGGTGCCGACCCCGCGATCGTGCTGATCCCCGGCGTCGGGATGTTCAGCTACGGCAAGGACAAGCAGACGGCGCGGGTGGCCGGCGAGTTCTACCTCAACGCCATCAACGTGATGCGCGGCGCCGAGGCCATCTCCACCTACGCGCCCATCGACGAGGCCGAGAAGTTCCGCATCGAGTACTGGGCGCTGGAAGAGGCCAAGCTGGCGCGGATGCCGAAGCCCAAGCCGCTCGCCACGCGCATTGCGCTGGTGACGGGTGCGGCGAGCGGCATCGGCAAGGCCATCGCCTGCCGGTTGGCCGCCGAGGGCGCATGCGTGGTCATCGCCGACCTCGATGCCGCGAAGGCCGCTGCCGCAGCCGAGGAGATCGGCACCTCCGACGTGGCGATCGGGATCGCCGCCGACGTCACCGACGAGGACGCGGTGCAGGCGGCCGTCGACGCGTGCGTGCTCGCCTTCGGGGGCATCGACATCGTGGTGAACAATGCCGGGTTGTCGCTGTCGAAGTCGTTGTTGGAGACCACCGTCGCCGACTGGGATCTGCAGCACGACGTGATGGCGCGCGGCTCGTTCCTGGTCTCGAAGGCGGCGGCCAGGGCCTTGATCGACCAGAAGTTGGGTGGCGACGTCGTCTACGTGTCGAGCAAGAACTCGGTGTTCGCCGGTCCCAACAACATCGCCTACTCGGCCACCAAGGCCGACCAGGCCCACCAGGTGCGGCTGTTGGCGGCCGAACTCGGTGAGCACGGCATCAAGGTCAACGGCATCAACCCCGACGGCGTGGTGCGCGGCTCGGGCATCTTCGCCGGCGGGTGGGGCGCCAAACGTGCTGCGGTGTACGGGGTTCCGGAGGAAGAGCTGGGCGCCTACTATGCGCAGCGGACGCTGCTCAAGCGCGAGGTGTTGCCGGAGAACATCGCCAACGTGGCGTTCGTGCTGTGCACGTCGGACTTCTCGCACACGACCGGGCTGCACGTGCCGGTGGATGCCGGCGTGCCCGCGGCGTTCCTGCGGTGAGCCCGGTGCCCGGGATGAGTGGGACGCCGGCGTGAGCGCCACGTTCGCGGCGGTGGACCTGGGCGCCACCAGCGGCCGGGTGATGCTGGCCGAGGTGGGTCCCGGTGCGTTGCGCATGCGCGAGGTGCACCGCTTCGCCAATGATCCGGTCTACCTGTGGAACGGTCGGCGCACGGCCATGCACTGGGACGTTCCCGGCCTGTTCGCCCACGTGTGCGCGGGGCTGGCCGAAGCGGGCCGCGTGGCGCCCGACCTGGTGAGCGTGGGCGTCGACTCGTGGGCGGTGGACTACGGGCTGCTGCGCGACGGGACGCTGCTGGGATTGCCGTACCACTACCGCGACGCGCGGTGTGCCGCCGGGGCCGAGCTGGTGCACGCGCGGATGTCCCGGGACCGGATCTTCGCCAGGAACGGGCTGCAGTTCCTCGCGTTCAACACCATGTTCCAGTTGGCTGCCGACGCCGCCGACGGCCTGCTGGCCCACGCCGACACCGCGCTGCTCATTCCGGATCTCGTCGGGTACTGGCTGACCGGGCGGGCCGCCACCGAGCGCACCAATGCGTCGACGACGGGGCTGCTCGGCGTCGACGGCCGCTGGGACGGTGACCTGGCGGCGATGGTCGGCGTCGCCGGGGGCCTGTTTCCCGCGCTCGCGGAGCCGGGTGCCGAGTTGGGCACGGTGCTGCCGGAGGTGACCGAGCGTGCCGGCGTGCCCCGTCGTCTGCCGGTGACGACGGTGGCATCGCACGACACCGCGTCGGCGGTGGTGGCCGTGCCGATGACGGCCGGCTCGGCGGCGTACGTGTCGTGTGGGACGTGGGCGCTGGTGGGGGTGGAGTTGGACCGTCCACTGCTCGACGAACGCGCGCGGGCGGCGAACTTCACCAACGAGGTGGGCGCCGACGGTCGAATCAGGTTCTTGCGCAACGTGATGGGGTTGTGGGTGCTCAGTGAGACGGTGCGGGCGTGGGAGCGCGACGGCGCGCCCGTCGACCTGCCGGAGCTGCTGGCCGGCGCCGACGCGTGTCCGGCACCGGTGGAGGTGTTCGACGCCGACGATCCACGTTTCGTGGAGCCGGGGGACATGCCGGGGCGCATCCGCGCCTGGTATGCCGAGCGGGGCCTGCCCGCGCCTCGGGACCGGCCCGCGGTGGTGCGGGCCATCGTGGAGAGCCTGGCCGCGGGGTTTGCGCGGGGCATCGAGGAGGCGGCCACGCTGTCGGGCGTCGGGGTCGACACCGTGCACCTGGTGGGTGGCGGAGCGCGCAACCGGCTGCTGTGTCAGCTGGTGGCCGACCGTTCGGGCAGGCCCGTGGTCGCCGGTCCGGTGGAGGCGACGGCGATCGGTAACGTACTGGTGCAGGCGCGTGCCCGCGGCGTGCTCGCCGGCGATCTGGACGAGGTGCGGGCCACGATGTCGTCGGCGTTGCCGACGACGAGATTCGAGCCGCGTCGCGTCGCGGCGAGGAGGAGCTGACCATGAAGCGTAGGATCCCGAGCCGGCACGACCTGGCGCCGCTGTTGCAGTTCAAGAAGCCCGAGTTCGACGCGACCAAGCGCCGGTTGGACAAGGCGTTGACCATCGAGGACTTGCGCCGCATCGCCAAGCGGCGCACCCCGCGGGCGGCGTTCGACTACACCGACGGGTCGGCCGAGGCGGAGTTGTCGATCGCGCGGGCGCGGCAGGCGTTCGCGGACGTGGAGTTCCACCCGTCGATCCTGCGCGACGTGTCCAAGGTCAGCACCGGCTGGGACGTGTTGGGGGCGCCGGTGGCGTTGCCGTTCGGCATCGCCCCGACGGGCTTCACCCGCATGATGCACACCGAGGGGGAGATCGCGGGGGCTCGTGCGGCGGCCAGGGCGGGCATCCCGTTCTCGCTGTCCACCATGGGCACCACCTCGATCGAGGACGTCAAGGCAGCGAATCCGTTGGGGCGCAATTGGTTTCAGTTGTACATGTGGAAGGACCGCGATCGGTCGATGGCGCTCGTCGAGCGTGCGGTGGCGGCGGGTTACGACACGCTGCTGGTGACCGTCGACGTGCCCGTGGCCGGTGCGCGGTTGCGCGACAAGCGCAACGGCATGTCGATCCCGCCGGCGTTGACGCTGCGCACGATCGCCAACGCCATCCCGCGGCCGCACTGGTGGATCGACTTCCTCACCACCGAGCCGTTGGCATTCGCGTCGCTGGACCGCTGGTCGGGCACCGTCGCCGAACTGCTGGACACCATGTTCGACCCGACGGTGACGTTCGACGACCTGGCGTGGATCAAGTCGCAGTGGCCGGGCAAGTTCGTGGTCAAGGGCATTCAGACGGTCGCCGACGCCAAGGCGGTGACCGACGTCGGGGTCGACGGCATCCTGCTGAGCAATCACGGTGGTAGGCAGCTGGATCGGGCGCCGGTGCCGTTCCATCTGTTGCCGCAGGTGGTGGCCGAGGTCGGTCGGGACACCGAGGTGTTGGTCGACACGGGCATCATGTCGGGTGCCGACGTGGTGGCGGCGATCGCGCTGGGGGCCCGCTTCACGCTGATCGGTCGGGCCTACCTGTACGGGCTGATGGCCGGCGGCGAGGCGGGCGTGGACCGGGCCGTCGCGATCCTGACCGAGCAGGTGGAGCGCACCATGCGCCTGCTCGGGGTGACGTGTCTGGAGGAGTTGGAACCCGCGCACGTAACGCAGTTGGTGCGGATGGTGCCGCGACCGGTGGCGGGGCATCCGGCAGACTAGGCCGAATGGCGGTCGGCATCCGGGACGTTGCCGCCGAGGCCTCGGTCTCGGTCGGCACGGTGTCCAACGTGCTCAATGCGCCCGAGCGGGTGGCTCCGGCGACGGTGGCCCGGGTGCAGGCTGCCATCGAACGGCTCGGGTTCGTCCGCAACGACGCCGCCCGGCAGCTGCGGGCGGGGCGGTCGCGGTGCCTGGGCCTGCTGGTGCTCGACGTGGGCAACCCGTTCTTCACCGACGTCGCGCGCTCGGTGGAGCGCCAGGCCGCTCAGCATGATCTGGTGGTGCTGCTCGGCACGTCGGACGAGGACCCGCAGCGGGAACGGGCGTACCTCGACGTCTTCGACGAGCAGCGGGTCTTCGGACTGCTGGTGTCTCCGGTGCGCGACGACCTGGCGCGCATCCTGGCGTTGCGCAGCCGCGGGATCCCGGTGGTGCTGGTGGACCGCGACGGCGCGGGGACGCCGTTGTCCTCGGTGGCGGTCGACGACGTGGCGGGCGGTCGGCTGGCGGTGGAGCACCTGTGCGGACTGGGCAGGCGTCGCATCGCCTACGTCGGGGGTCCGCAGGGGTTGCGGCAGGTCGCCGACCGGCTCGCGGGCGCGCGCGCCGCCGTCGAGGGCTGGTCGGACGCGCGGCTGGAGGTGCTCGCGACGGCCGAGCCGACGGTGCTGGCGGGCCGCGCGGTGGGCAGTGGGTTGTGCGCCCGCCCGCCTGCCGCTCGTCCGGATGCGGTGTTCTGTGCCAACGATCTGTTGGCCATCGGGGTGTTGCAGGGGTTGTCGGCGGGCGGCTGCCGGGTGCCCGCCGACGTCGCGGTGATCGGTTACGACGACATCGACTTCGCGCGGTCGGCCTCGGTGCCGCTGTCGTCGGTGGCGCAGCCCAGCGCCGACATCGGGACCACTGCCGTCGACCTGCTGATGGCGACGGCGGAGAATCCGGGCGCCGAGCCGCGGCGCGTGGTGTTCGCGCCCGAACTCGTCGCCCGTGCCTCGACGCTGGGGCCCCCGTGACCTGGCCCCCGCGACCTGGGGAGCGTGACCTGAGGAGGCCTACCTGATGGTGTAGCCGCCGTCGACCACGAGGTCGGCGCCGTTGACCATGGCGGCCGCGTCGGAGGCGAGATACACCGCGGCGGCGGCGATCTCGGCGGGGTAGGCGAAGCGGCCCGTGGGGATGAGCTGCTTGAGGGCGTCGCCCTTGGGGTTGTCCCACGCCTTGATGCCCAGGTCGGTGAGCACGACGGTGGGGGAGATGGTGTTGGCCCGCACGCCGCGGCCGGCCCATTCGGCGGCCAGCACCTTGGTCAGGCCGACGACGCCGAACTTCGACGCGCAGTAGGCGACGTGCTGTTCGATGGCGACGCTGGCGGCCTGGGAGGCGATGTTGACGATGGCGCCGCGGCCCGCGGCGAGCATGTGCCTGCCGACGCTCTGGCACATCAGGAACGTGCCCTTGAGGTTGACGGCGATCGAGGCGTCCCAGTCGGCGAGGCTGATGTCCTCGGCGGGGGCGAGTCTGGCGATGCCCGCACTGTTGACCAGCACGTCGATGCGGCCGAACTCGGCGACCACGGCGTCGACGGCGCGGGTCACCTCGTCGGGATCGCTGACGTTGCAGCCGAATCCGCGGCTCGCGGGCAGCGTGGCCGCCATGGCCTCGGCGCCCTCGGCGTTGACGTCGACGACGGCGATGCGCGCGCCCTTGGTCGCGTAGGCCGCCGCGATGGCCGCGCCGATGCCGGTGGCGCCGCCGGTGACGAGCGCGACCTTGTCGGCGAGCCCGAAGGCGAGGTCGACGTTCGGTTCCTGCTGGGTGTCCGGCACTGTCGTCGGTCCTTTCGTGGGTGGGGGTCGTGGGTGCGGGTCGTGGGTGGGTCTCGTGGGCCGGTCTCGTGGGCGGGGGGTCAGGCGAGGACCGCGGCGGCGATCTCGCTGTCGGTGACCAGGGAGTTGACCAGGCCGGAGCACAGCACGGCGCGGGTGGCGGCGGCCTTCTCCGGGCCGGTGGCCAGCGCGATGCGCGTGGGGATGGCGCGCAGCACGGCCTCGTCGATGCCCATGCGGCGTTCGTCGAGCCCGGCGACGCGGTTGCCGTCGGCGTCGAGCAGCAGGGCGCACGTCTCGGCGACGACGCCGGCGGCGTCGAGGTCGGCCGCCTCCTCCGGGGTCACGGACCCGTGCACCTGGGAGGCGCCGGGCAGCCACGCGCCGACGGACACGATGGCGCAGGTGACCACCTCGTGGTGGCC
This sequence comes from Mycobacterium sp. DHQP2018-32-09, assembly GCF_058148405.1. Taxonomy (NCBI): domain Bacteria; kingdom Bacillati; phylum Actinomycetota; class Actinomycetes; order Mycobacteriales; family Mycobacteriaceae; genus Mycobacterium; species Mycobacterium sp. DHQP2018-32-09. Next base: position 30,003 of record NZ_JBYVYK010000021.1, read on the forward strand.
GACGGTCTCGCGGATCTGGGGGTTGTCGCGCAGGCTGGCGGCGGTGCGGGCCTCGGGCACGACGAGCGGGGCGTAGAGGGGCCAGGCGTCGCCGCCGCTGACCTCGCTGATGCGCCGCACCAGGTCGACCCCGCTGTGGGTGATGGCGCCCGCCATGCCGGTGAGTTGCACGACGTCGCAGCGGGGCAGGGTGACCAGGTGCGGGGCGATGTGGGTGAGCGTGCGGCCGCAGTCGACGCCGATGACGTCGCCGTCGCGCAGGATCGACTGCAGCAGTTCGGCCATGGCCTTGGCGACGGCGTCGACGCGGTCGGCGGTGGCGTTGGTGTCGGCGGCGACGGCGTAGGCGTGTTGCAGGCGGAAGCGCTTCTGCAGTGCGGTGGACAGGTCGACGTCGATGGCGCCGGGGTTGTGGATCCGGATCTCGACCATGCCGGATTCGATGGCCTCGTCGAGCATTCTGGCGACCTTGAACCGGGACAGGCCGAACTCCTCGGCGATCTGTATCCGGGTACGTCCTTCGAGGTAGTAGCGCCGGGCGATCACCGCTCGGAGGAAGAGCTCATCGGGCCCCACGCCGGCCTCCCTTCGTGGTTCGGCACCGCCGTGCACATATGTGCAGCGACGTTGACATATGAGCATAGGGGTTGCATGATCCACCTCACAACGAACACGTGAGTGTTCGCACGGATCGAGCGCAGCGCACGAAACTGGAGACGACGCAGGCATGGGCATGGACGACTCGGCGCTCACCGCGTTGGCCGAAACGGTGCTGACACGCGAGGCGGCGGCACTGAGCGCCCTGGTCGGCAGCGTCGAATCCGGCGTCGTCGAGGTGGCGCGGCGCGTGGTGGCCGTCCCAGGGAAGGTCGTCACGACCGGGTCGGGCACGTCGGGCATCATGGCCGAGCGGCTCGCCCACCTGCTGTCGGTGTGCGGCTCGCCCGCGGTGTACCTGCCGTCGATGGATGCGCTGCACGGCGGCATGGGCGCCATCACGCCGTCGGACCTCGTGCTGGCCATCTCGAAGACGGGCCGGTCCACCGAATTGACCAGCCTGGTCGAGAAGTTGGGTACGCGCGGGGTGCCCGTCGTCGCCGTCACCGAGAGCCCCGGCTCCCCGTTCGCCGCGGCCGCCGCCACGGTGGCGGCACTGCCGGCCACCCCGGCGGGTGCCGATCCCGGCGACATGATCGCGATGGCGAGCACGCTGTCGGTCGGCGTCTGGGGCGACGCGGTGGCGGTGGTCGCCATGGCGCTGCGCGGGCACACCCTCGACGAGGTGGTCGACAGTCATCCCGCGGGCGGCGTCGGCTTCCGGGGTGCCAGGCCGGGCGATCAGGCCCCGGTGGTGTCGGCATGACGGGGCACGCATCGGCGGGCGCCCCGGACGTCGTGCTCGGCGTCGACTCCTCCACCCAGTCCTGCAAGGTCGAGGTCCGCGAACGGGAGACCGGGCGGCTGCTGGCCACCGGCGCGGCACCGCACCCCCCGGCGTATCCGCCCCGCAGCGAACAGCATCCGCGCGACTGGGTGACGGCACTGTGCGCCGCGACCCGCGCCGCGCTGCAGGCGTGCCCGGGCACGCCGACGGTGCGCGCGATCTCGGTCGCCGCGCAGTGTCACGGGTTGGTGCTGCTGGCCGACGACGGCACCCCGGTGCGTCCGGCCAAGCTGTGGAACGACACGACCGGCGCACCCAACCTGGCCCGGTTGGTGGCCCGCATCGGGGCCCAGCCGTTCATCGAGCACGTGGGATCGCTGCCCACGGCGGCGTTCACCATCGCGAAGGTGGCGTGGCTGGCCGAACACGAGCCGGCCTCGCTGGAGCGGGCCACCGCGATGCTGCTGCCCCACGACTACCTCACCCACTGGCTCACGGGGGCACTGGTCACCGACCGGTCCGAGGCCTCGGGCACCGGATACTTCGACGCCGCCGCGCACCGCTGGCTGCCCGACTATCTGGAACTGGCGGCGGGACCGCGGGATTGGGCTGCGCTGCTGCCGACGGTGCTGGGCCCGTGCGACGTGGCGGGCACGGTGCGCGCCGAGGCCGCCGAGGCGCTCGGCATCACCGGTGACGTGATCGTGGGCCCCGGAGGCGGCGATCAGCACGCCGCGTTCCTCGGGCTGGGACTGTCCGACGGCGACCAGTACGTGGGCATCGGCACCTCGGGCGTCGTGGCCACCTCGACGCGCACGCCGGTGTTCGACCCGACCGGCATGGTCGACGGTGTCGCCGACCTCACCGGCGGATACCTGCCGCTGGTCAGCACGCTCAACGCCGCGCGCGTGGGCGACGTGGCCACGGCGCTGTTGGGCACCGACCACGCCGGCCTCGTCGAGCTGGCGCTGTCGGCGGGGGAGGGCCGCGGACCGGTGCTGGTGCCCTACCTCGACGGCGAGCGAAAGCCCAACCGTCCCAACGCGCGTGGCACGCTGGCCGACGTCACGTCGCACACCACGCGCGCCGAGCTGGCCAGGGCCTTCGTCGAGGGCCCGCTGCTGTCGCTGCTGAGCGCGCGGGACTCCCTGCGGGCGTGCGGCGTGGCACTCGACGGCAGCCCCGTCGCCGTCGGCGGGGGCAGCCGCTCGCCTGCGACGCTGCAACTGCTGGCCGACCTGCTGGACGAACCGGTCACGGTGCTCGACGCCGACGAGGCCACCGCCCGCGGGGCGTGCGTGCAGGCCGCCGCGGTGGCCGCGGGCGCCACCGTCGACGGTCTGGTGGAGTTGGCCACGCGCTGGCAACCCGCCGTGCGCCAACGCGTCTCGCCGCGCCCGTCGCGACGCGACCTGACGGCACTGCGGCAGCGCTGGGCCGAGTTGGCCGCGTGCACCGTGCTCGACGAGCGGAGCGCGTCGTGACCGTGTCCTCGAACGTGACCTCGAACGTGACCTCGAACGTGACCTTGGCCTCCTGGCATCGCCGCCACCCCGGCCGCATCGCCGGGTCGATCTACGCTGCCGCACCCGCGTCGCGTCCCGCCGTCGCCCGCGCGCTGGCCGAGGCCGGCGTCACCGTCCACGCCGACGTCATGGCGGCCGACGAGGGGCTGCCCGTCGGCGTCACGCTCGACGAACTGCGCGCGGTGGCCCACGGCGTGACCGGCGCCGGCGTCGACGTCCACCTCATCGGCTCGGTCGCCTTCGTCGACGCGGTCCTCACCGACGTGCTGGCCACCGCCCCGGCCCGGGTGATGCTGCCCTGGGAGGCGTTCACCGAGCAGCGGGCGTCGGCCATCCGCGGCGCCGGTGCGCAAGCCTGGGTGGCGCTGTGGGACGAGTGGGACGGCGTCACGGCCGAGCCGCGCTGGGCGTGCCTGCCCGACGGCGTGCTGGTGATGCTCATCGAACCCGGCACCAAGGACCGCTGCCGCATCAACCGGCTCAGCCTCGTCACCGCCCTCGTCGCCCGGTACCCGCGGCTGCCGGTGATGGTCGACGGCGGCGTCACCGAAGAGATCAGCTCCCTGTGCGTCACCGCGGGCGTCCACCAGATGGTCGTCGGGCGCGCACTTCTCGAAGTCGAACGAAAGGAAGCGATGTGACGGGAACACTGTCGGCGCAGGACTCGTCGGCGGCGCCGGCCGAGACCATGCGCGCCAGCGTCATGACCGGCGTGGAGACGTTGCGGATCGAGGACCGGCCGGTGCCGGTGCCCGGCCCGCACGAGGTGCTGGTCGAGGTCGCCGCCGTGGGCGTCTGCGGCTCCGACGTGCACTACTACCGGCACGGTCGCATCGGTGACTTCGTCGTCGAGGACCCGATGATCCTCGGCCACGAGCTGTCGGGCCGCATCGCCGCCGTCGGGGAGGGCGTGGATGCCGCCCGCATCGGCCAGCGCGTCGCGGTCGAGCCCCAGCACCCGTGCCGGCGGTGCGCGCAGTGCAAGGCGGGCCGCTACAACCTGTGCCCGGAGATGAAGTTCTACGCGACGCCGCCCGTCGACGGCGCGTTCTGCCGATACGTCACCATCGACGACGACATGGCGCACCCGGTGCCCGACTCCATGTCCGACGAGGCCGCGGCGCTGCTCGAACCGCTGTCGGTGGCCATCACCACCATGCGCAAGGCGGGGGTGGCGCCGGGGACGTCGGTGCTCATCGCCGGCGCGGGACCCATCGGCGTGATCTGCGCGCAGACCGCGCGGGCGTTCGGTGCGTCGCGGATCGTGGTCACCGACCTGGTGCCGTCGCGGCGGGAGCGGGCGCTGCAGTTCGGTGCCACCGAGGTGCTCGATCCCACCACCACCGACGTCGCGACCATCGCGCCCGTCGACGCGTTCGTCGACGCCACCGGTGTGCCGGCGGCCGTCGTGAGCGGCATCAAGGCCGTCGGCCCGGCGGGGCACGTGGTGCTGGTGGGCATGGGTGCCGACGAGTACCCGCTGCCGGTGGCCCACATCGCCAACCTGGAGATCACGCTGACCGGGGTGTTCCGCTACACCGACACCTGGCCGGCCGCCATCCACCTGGTGTCCAGCGGTGCCATCGATCTCGACGCCATGGTCACCGGCCGCTACGACCTCGAACACGTCGCCGAGGCGTTGGAGAGCGACACCGATCCCGCCAGCCTCAAGTCCATCGTCCACCCGGAGTGAGTGAGTCCATCAGCATGAGCAGCACGACATCCCCGTTCGACCTCACCGGCCGCACCGCGCTGGTGACCGGGGGCAATCAGGGACTGGGCCGGGCGTTCGCGTTCGGTCTGGCCGAAGCCGGTGCGCGGGTGGCGATCTCGGGTCGCAACGCCGAGCGCAACGCGGCCGTGGTCGCCGAGAGCGAAGAGCGCTTGGGCCAGGGCAACGGCTTTCACGCCATCACCGCCGACATCACCCGGCAGGCCGACGTCGAGCGCATGACCGCCGACGCCATCGCCGCGTTGGGGCACCTCGACATCCTGGTCAACAACGCGGGCACCTGCTACCACGCCGAGTCCTGGGACGTCACCGAGCAGCAGTGGGACGACGTCTTCGACCTCAACGTCAAGGCACTGTGGGCGTGCTCGCTGGCCGCCGGTGCGCACATGCGCGAGCGCGGGTCGGGCTCGATCGTCAACATCGGCTCGATGTCGGGCATGATCGTCAACCGCCCGCAGATGCAGCCGGCCTACAACGCGTCGAAGGCCGCGGTGCACCACCTCACGAAGTCGCTTGCCGCGGAATGGGGTCCGCTCGGCATCCGCGTCAACGCGTTGGCCCCGGGATACTGCAAGACCGAGATGGCACCGGTGGATCGCCCGGACCTCAAGCGGCACTGGATCGACGACACCCCGATGCTGCGCTACGCGATGCCCGAGGAGATCGCGCCCAGCGTGGTGTTCTTGGCCAGCGACGCGGCCTCGTTCATCACCGGCTCGGTGCTGGTGGCCGACGGCGGGTACACGACGTGGTGAGCACCCCCGACACCATCCGCCGCGTCGTGGTCAACGCGCTCGACGACGTCGAGGTCGAGACCGTGGCGTTCGGCGCGCCCGCCGCGGGTGAGGTGGCCGTGCGCACCACGGTGGTCGGCATCTGCGGGTCGGACCTGCACGCCGCGTGCGGCAGGCATCCGTTCATCGACCTGCCCTACCGGCCCGGCCACGAGGCCGTCGGCGTCGTCGCCGCCGTCGGCCCGGACGTCGACGAGGCGCTCGTCGGCACCCGCGTCGCGCTGGAACCCAACCTCGCGTGCGGGCACTGCACGCAGTGTCGCGCGGGCCGCTACAACATCTGCAAGGAATTGCTGGTGTTCGGCTGCCAGACGCCCGGGGCGCTGGGCGATGCGTTCACCGTCGCCGCCGACCGGCTGGTGCCCATCCCCGACGACCTCGACGATGCGCACGCCATCCTGATCGAGCCGCTGGCGACGCCCGTGCACACCGTGCGCCGGGCGCAGGAGTTCGTCGGCGATCTGCGCGACCGCCCGGTCGTGGTGATCGGTGCCGGACCCATCGGGCTGTTCGCGCTGCTGGCCGCCCGGCACGCCGGGGCCCGCGTCGTGGTCGCCGACCTGCTGGAGTCCAAGCGCACCAGGGCGCAGCGGCTCGGCGCGGTGGGCACGTTCGACCCGACGGCCCCCGACGCCGTCGCACGCGCGCTGGACCTGATGGGCGGGCCCGCGGCGGTCGTCATCGACTGCGTGTCGCGGGAGAGTTCGGTGGCCCAGGCCGTCGACGTGGTCGACAAGGGCGGCGCGGTGATGATCGTCGGCGTGCCCGACGGTGCGACGTCGGTGCCGCTGGGCCTCATCCAGGACCGGGAGCTGGCACTGGTGGGCAACCTGATGTACGTCCGCGAGGACTTCGCGGCCGCCATCGACCTGCTGCGTTCGGGTGAGGTCCCCGTCGACGAGATCATCAGCGCCAGTTACGACCTCGAGCACGCCGCGGACGCGTTCACCGCGTCGGCCGATCCGGAGAACGTCAAGGTTCTCGTGACGGTGGGGAGATGACCGTGTCCAATTCGCCGGCCACGTCGCCGTCCGAGCCACTGTTGCGCTGCGTCGACGTCCACAAGGGCTTCGGCGGCGTCCCCGTGCTCAAGGGCATCACGCTGGATCTGGAACCCGGCACGGTGACGGCGCTGGCCGGTGAGAACGGCGCGGGCAAGTCCACGCTGATGAAGATCATCAGCGGCCAGTATTCGGCCGACCGCGGCACCGTCACGGTCAAGGGTGCCGAACTGTCCTCGGGCAACGCCAAGGACGCCGTCAAGCACGGCGTCGCGATCGTGCCGCAGGAGCTGGCGTCGATCGAGGACATGACGGTCTACGAGAACCTGTTCGTGGGCCGCGAGATCACCACCGGCCCGTTCCTGAACCGGCGCGCGATGATCGACGAGGCGCGTGACGCCCTCGCTGTGTTCGGCGTCTCCATCGACCCGAGCGCGCGCATGGGCAGCCTGCCCGTGGGGTTGCGCCAGATCGTCGAGATCGTCAAGGCCGCCCGGACCGGCGCGCAGGTCGTCATGCTCGACGAGCCGACGTCGGCGATCTCCGAGCGCGAGGTCGAAGGGCTGTACCAGATCGTGCGCCAGCTCAAGGAGCACGGTGTCGCGATGGTCTACACCACGCACAAGATGGCCGAGATCCGCGCGATCGCCGATCGCGTCGTCGTACTGCGCGACGGTGGGCTGATCCTCGACGAGGGCATCGCCGACGTCACCGACGACGACATCGTCACCGCCATGATCGGTCGCGAACTCGACGCGTTGTTCCCCGATCGGCCCGAGCCGACGACCGAGACCGTGCTCGAGGTCCGGGATCTGCAGGTCGAGGGGGCGCAGGGCCCGGTGTCGCTCACGGTCCGGGCCGGCGAGATCGTCGGGCTGGCGGGGCTGGTGGGTGCGGGCCGAACCGAGTTGCTGGAGGCCATCTTCGGGGCTCGCCGCAGCACGTCGGGGGACGTGCGGGTGCGGGGCAAGCAGGTCAAGCGCAACGCGCCGGCGGCCGCGATCACCGCGGGCATGGCCATGGTGCCCGAGGACCGCAAGCTCAACGGCGTCGTGCTGTCGATGAGCGTGCTCGACAACGGCTCGCTGCCCCGGTTGTCGTCGTTCTCCATCGCCGGGTGGCTGCGGGGCAAGTCGCGCACCGACGCGGTGTCGAACGTGATGAAGTCCGTCCGGTTGCGCAGCAACGGGCTGTCGCAGGAGGTCGGCACCCTCTCGGGCGGCAATCAGCAGAAGGTGGTGCTGGCCCGCTGGCTCACCGGCGACGTCAACGTGCTGCTCCTCGACGAGCCGACCCGCGGTGTCGACGTCGGCGCCCGCAGCGAGATCTACCGCATCATCACCGAATTCGCGCAGCAGGGCATGGCCGTGCTGATGGCGTCCTCGGACATGCCCGAAGTCGTCGGGCTGTCGCACCGCGCGTTCGTCATGCGGGGCGGTCAGTTCGTCGGCGAACTGGATCGAGACGACCTCGACCATCCCGAGGTCCAGGAGTCGGTGTTCCGACTGGCGACCGCCCTGGACACCCGACCCGAGACCGACCAGGAGGCGGCATCGTGAGCACCAAGGACACGAAGGAACCACGAGCCGAGGCCGGTGGTGCCACCACGGTGGCCTCGCCGATGACCGGGGAACCGGTGAAGCTGTTCTCGCGAGACTGGTTCGGCGCCATGGCGCTGCGCTACGCCATGGTCATCATCCTGCTGCTGGTGATCTGCTACTTCAGCTATCGCAGCGCCCGGTTCTCCACGCCGGACAACCTGATCACCATCCTGGTGGCGGCGGCGCCGTTCGCGCTGATCGCCCTGGGCCAGACGCTGGTGATCCTCACCGGCGGCATCGACCTGTCGGTGGGCAGCGTCATCGCGGTGTCGGCGATGGCGGGCGCGGCGACCGCCAAGGCCAACCCCGGGCAGGTCTGGATGACCGTGCTGGTGGCCATGCTGGTCGGTCTGGCCGTCGGCTGCCTCAACGGTGTGATGGTGTCCCGTTTGAACGTTCCGCCGTTCATCGCGACGTTGGGCACGCTGACAGCGGGTTCCGGTGCGGCCTACGTGATCGGCGGCGGAGCCCCCATCAACGGGCTGCCCGCCGAGTTCGGCTCGATCGCCAACACCAAGATCCTCGGGCTGCAGATCCCGGTGCTGCTGATGATCTTCGGCATCATCGCGCTCGCCGTCATCATGAAGCGCACCACCTACGGCATGCGCGTGTACGCCGTCGGCGGCAACCGCAACGCCGCCGAGATCGCCGGCATCAACACCAAGAACGTGTTGTTCAGCGTCTACGCCTTCTCCGGTCTGCTGGCCGGCTTGTCGGGCGTCATGCTGGCCTCGCGCGTCATCTCCGGCCCGCCCAACCTCGGGCAGGGCTACGAGCTGGACGCCATCGCCGCCGTGGTCATCGGCGGCGCCAGCCTGATGGGTGGCCGCGGCACCATCTGGGGAACCGCGTTGGGTCTGTTGATGATCCAGACGCTCAACAACGGTCTGGACATCCTGGTCGTGCCCGCCTACTGGCAGGACGTGATCAAGGGCGTGCTGATCGTCGCCGCGGTCGCGGTCGACGTCTGGTCGTCGCGACGCCGAACGTGACCGCCCGGATCGCGCCGGGCGTCCACGTCGACAGCAGTACCCCCAACGGTTTCACCATTTCCACACTCAAGGAGAGAGAAGGCACATGAGGCTGGGAACGAAGATGTTCGCGGTTGCGTCGGCCGCGGCGTTGACGCTCGGGATGACGGCGTGTGGCGCCGGCGACGAGAGCGCCAAGAGCGGCACCACCCGGGTGGGCGTGTCGGTGTACGACATGAGCTCGTTCATCACCGCGGGCAAGGAGGGCATGGAGGCCTACGCCAAGGCCAACGACATCGAGCTGGTGTGGAACTCCGCCAACCTCGACGTGTCCACGCAGGCCAACCAGGTCGACTCCTTCATCAACCAGGGGCTGAACGCGATCATCGTCGTTCCGGTGCAGGCGGATTCGCTGGGCCCGCAGGTCACCGCGGCCAAGGACAAGGGCATCCCGCTGGTCCCGGTGAACGCCGCCCTCAACAGCCCCGACGTGGCCGCCAGCGTGCAGCCCGACGACGTGGCCGCCGGCGAGCAGGAGATGCAGATGATGGCCGACCGCCTCGGCGGTCGCGGCAACATCGTCGTGCTGCAGGGCCCGCTGGGGCAGTCCGGCGAACTGGACCGCACCAAGGGCATCAAGAACGTGCTCGCCAAGTACCCGGACATGAAGGTGCTGGCCATGGACACCGCCAACTGGAAGCGTGACGAGGCGGTCAACAAGATGAAGAACTGGATCTCCGGCTTCGGCCCGCAGATCGACGGCGTGGTCGCCGAGAACGACGACATGGGTCTCGGTGCGCTGCAGGCCCTCAAGGAATCCGGCCGCACCGGCGTGCCGATCGTCGGCATCGACGGCATCGAGGACGGGCTGAACGCCGTCAAGAGCGGTGAGTTCATCGGCACGTCGCTGCAGAACGGCACCGTCGAGCTGTCGGCCGGCCTGGCCGTCGCGGCGGCGCTGGCCAAGGGCGAGCAGGTGAACACGAAGCCCGTGTACATCATGCCCGCCATCACCAAGGACAACGTCGACGTGGCCATCCAGCACGTGGTGACCGATCGCCAGCAGTTCCTCGACGGGTTGAGCGAGCTGACCAAGAAGAACCTCGAGACCGGCGACATCGCCTACGAGGGCATCCCGGGCCAGAAGCAGCCCTGACACTCGCGATTCGTGGAGTTTCCGTCGCGCTGAGCGCGACGGAAACTCCACGAATCACACGACAATGAAGGAAGACGCATGAGAATCCTCACGAAGATCGCCGCGGTCGCCGCGACCGGGGCGCTGACGCTGGGCATGACCGCCTGTGGTGCGGGCGACGACAGCGCCAAGAGCGGTACCACCCGCATCGGCGTCACGGTGTACGACATGAGTTCGTTCATCACCGCCGGCAAGGAGGGCATGGAGACCTACGCCAAGGCCAACGACATCGAGCTGGTGTGGAACTCGGCCAACAACGACGTCTCCACGCAGGCCAGCCAGGTCGACTCGCTGATCAACCAGGGCGTGTCGGCGATCATCGTCGTTCCGGTGCAGGCGGATTCGCTGGGCCCGCAGGTCGCCGCCGCCAAGTCGAAGAACATCCCGCTGCTGGCGGTCAACGCCGAGTTGCAGAGCCCCGACCTCGCGGGCAACGTGCAGCCCGACGACGTGGCCGCGGGTGCCCAGGAGATGCAGATGATGGCCGACCGTCTCGGCGGTCGCGGCAACATCGTGATCCTGCAGGGCCCGCTGGGCGGCTCGGGTGAGATCAACCGCGGCAAGGGCATCGACCAGGTGCTGGCGAAGTACCCGGACATCAAGGTGCTGGCCAAGGACACCGCGAACTGGAAGCGCGACGAGGCCGTCAACAAGATGAAGAACTGGATGTCGTCGTTCGGCCCCCAGATCGACGGCGTCGTGTCGCAGAACGACGACATGGGCCTCGGTGCGCTGCAGGCCCTCAAGGAGGGCGGCCGCAACGGCGTCCCGATCGTCGGCATCGACGGCATCGAGGACGGGCTGAACGCGGTCAAGAGCGGTGAGTTCATCGGCACGTCGCTGCAGAACGGCACCGTCGAGCTGTCGGCGGGCCTGGCGGTGGCCAACGCGCTGGTCAAGGGCGAGCAGGTCAAGACCGACCCGGTCTACGTGATGCCGGCCATCACGAAGGACAACGTGGACGTGGCGCTGCAGCACGTGGTGACCGACCGTCAGCAGTTCCTCGACGGTCTGGTCGAGTTGACCAAGAAGAACCTCGAGACCGGCGACATCGCCTACGAGGGGATCCCGGGCCAGAAGCAGCCCTGATCCCACCACCCCCAGACGCGGGACCGGTCACCAGGAGCACTGGTGATCGGTCCCGCTTCCATGTCGGCTCGTGGTCGGCCCACCTCGAGCGATGAGTTCGGCGGCCCCGTCCGGTCCACATCACGACGACGAAAGGATCCGGCATGACCTTCGAGCACGTCCTGGCGGTGGTCCCGGTGGCCGACGTCGCGGTGTCGGGGCCCTGGTACGACAAGCTGTTCGGGCGGCCGTGCGACAACGCGCCGATGCCGTCGCTGGTGGAATGGCAGGTGGTCCCGGGCGGATGGGTGCAGGTCTGGCAGGCCGAGGGGGACGCGGTAGGAGCGCCCGGGCACGGCCTGCTCAACCTGGCCGTCGACGATCTGCCCGCGGCGGTGGCCGCTGCCGCCGCCGCGGGGTTGGTCCCCGGTCCGGTGCTGGAGGCCGCCGCCGGGGTGCGGTTGTGCACCCTGAGCGATCCCGACGGCAACACCATCCGGTTGATCGGCCACTTCCGGGTCGTGTACTGACGCCGCTCACCCCTCGCGGGCCAGCGCCAGCACCTCCTCGGTGGTGGGCGGGCTGGCGGGGTGGTGCGACAGGCACCAGGGTGTCTGGATGCGGTGAAAGGCGTTGCCCTCCAAGGCGACGTAGAAGTTGCCCGCCCGCAGCTTGCTGATGTCGGGCACCTCGCCGCCCTTGGCGCGGGCCATCTCGCGCGCCGTGGCGATCTGGGCGGGGGCGTTCAGCAGACCGTAGAACTGCGTGGCCGCGTTGCCCGGGATGTGCAGGTGCAGGCCACGCGGCGCCTGTGTGGCGAACACCAGACCCAGGCCGTACTTGCGGGCCTGTGACACCAGTGCCAGCGTGCTGCGCGTGCACGCGGTGTAGCGGTCCGACGGCGCGAAGTTCTGCGCCTCGTCCATCACCAGCAGTCCGCCGAGGGGACGGCTGCCCGCGGGATGGCGCTTGATCCAGGAGAACAGCGCCATCTGGAGCTGGTTGACGAACCCCTCGCGCTGCTGCTCGGTGGCCAGACCCACCATGTTGATCACGGAGATGCGGGCGCGCATCCCGGGTGTCGGCCGTAGCAGCGCGCCGGGGTCGGCGGGGGCGCCGCGGCCACCGAAGAGCGGATCGTTGACCATGGCGGCGTGCAGGTTGCTCGCCAACTCGGCGGCCAGCTTGGGTCCCTTGGGCAGCTCGCTGACACCGTCGGGGAGGTCGGCCAGCATGGCGACGAAACCGGGAAGCGACGCGCGGGGTTCGCGCCGGGCGTAGTGGCGCAGCGCCACCTTCAGCACGGCCCGCGACTGCATGGCCTTCGCGGTGTTGCCGGTGATCAGTGCCCGCGGTTCCAGCGCGGCCACCGCCGCGTCGACGGCTTCGTCGAACTCCTCCTCGTCGTCGAGGACCCCGGCGAAGTCCGGCAGCGGTTGAAAGGACAGCGGCCGCCCCGAGTTCCGCCGCGGCGTCCACACCAGCACCTCGGTGCCGGCGAAGTACGCGTCGGCGCGGGCGTCGTCGGCCGGGTTCCACCCGGTGGGCTTCTCGGGCCACGGGGAGCCCATGCGGGACAGGTCGTTGTTGGGGTCCAGCACGATCGAGGACACCCCGCGCAGGGCGCATTCCTCGACGAGCCTGCGGATGAGCACGGTCTTGCCGGACCCCGAACCGGCGAAGATCGCCGTGTGTTTGCGCAGGGCGGCGAGTCCCACGGTCAGTGGGTGGCCACCGCCGTCGACGCCGACCGGCAGTTCGTCGGGCGCGGTGGCGACGTCGGCGTAGGCCGGTACGAGGGGTTCGGCGACGGTCGGCGCCGGCTCGGGGACGGGGGAGGGCTCGGGTGGCGCCTCGCCGACGACGTCGTCGAGGGCCTCGCGCAGCAGCGTGGTGCCGTGGGCGGGGCGACGGCGCCGCAACCAGTCCGGCAGGTCGGGGTGATCCTCGTCGATCAGGTCGCGCAGGGCGGTCAGCGTGCGCAGGTCGTCCTCGGTCATGGGCAGGGTGCGGACTCCGGCGGCCTGCACCTCGTCGACGAGTGCCGAGGTCTTGGCGCCCCCGGGCCAGGCGGTGTTGCGCAGCAGCACCAGTCGCCTGCGATCCGGATCCGACGCGATACCGGTTGCCTCCCAGGCCTTCTTGATCCTCGTCTGGACCGCACCCGCGTGCCCGTGGGCAATGGCCCGGAACGACCAGTGGCGTTCGTCCTCGGTGGCGGTGTCCAGGCTCTGGCGCAGTCGGGCGTGCAGTGACACGACGCGTCCGGGTGGCGGGTCGGTGCGGAAGGACTGTTCGGGGTCGTCGCGCTCGATGATCCACGCCTGCAGTCCGGCCGCCAGCAGGGCGGGCACGGTGGTGTCCTCGCCGTCGGGGTTCAGCGCGGCCGCCACGACGGCGCGGCGGCGGTAGTCCGCGAAGCGGCGGTCGAGTTCGTCGAACGCGGTGCTGGTGTCGGGGGTGGCGGATTCGGTCGGCGCCTCGCCCGAACCCGTTGGGGCACTGGGCGGTTCGTCGCCGAGGTGGGCGAGTTCGACGATCTCGTCGGCGCGCAGGCAGGCTCGGACGTGCTCGTCGGCGCGTTGCAGCAGGCGCCGGGGCGTGTAGTTGGGGGCGTCGTCGAAGGCCGCGGGGAGGATGGGCCAGCTGGGGTAGGGCGGCGTGAAGTCGATGGCGAGGTAGCGGGCGCCGAAGCGGCGTTCCAGGATGGCGCGCCCGATGTCGGCGGTGGGGAGTCGCTCCAGCACGGCGGTCTCGCGGAACCGGTCGGCGACGGTGGCGGTGGCCCGGTGACGGATCAGCTCCCATACGCCGGGAAGGCACGCCACCACCGCGACGGTGCGGCGCATGGCCTCCTTGATGCTCATCAAACCGTGCGCGACGTGCTCCAGGTTGCGACTGTCGTCGTGGCTGACCTCGTCGGCGCCGGTCGCCGAATGGGCTTGGGCGAGCAGCGTGTCGATCTGGTCGACGGCGAGCACCGCGGGGCCGGCCAGTGCCACGATGCGGGAGATCTCGCCGACGGTCTGCTGTGCGGTGCGGTCGTTGGTGCGCAACCCCCACGTGGTGCGCTCCTCGGCCGAGATCTCGCCGCCAGAGCCCAGGAACGCCTCGCCGATGTCCTGCAGCGCAGGGTCATTGGAGGCGACGAGGATCAGCGCGCGCAACGTGTGCCTGCAGTTGCGGACCGCGACGCCGCGGGCCTTGGTGAGGGCCTCGACGAATTCGTCGAGGATCGCCGGTGTCAGGTCCTCGTCGCCGATGAGCGCGCGCCGCGCCGCGCGGGAGACGTGCGCGATCTGCTCCAGCTGCCACACCAGGTCCTTGAGCTGGGTCTCGTGCTTCTGGCCCGGCCTGCCCAGGCTGTCGAGGATGCCGCCGCGCGTCGACTGCCAGAAGTTCGTGGCGTCCAGCAGCTGCACCATGAAGAAGAAGCCGCCCGCCGTCCGCACGCGGTCGCGGACGTGGCCCAGCAGGTGGGTCTTGCCCGACCCTGCCTGTCCCCGGACGGCGACGCCGATGGGGCTGGACTCGGCCTGACGCTCGGCGTCGGCGAACGCCGCGAGCACGTCGTCGAGGGCGTCGTCGTGCAGCCCGCCGATGTGGGACTCCTGCGGGTGCCACACGTCGTCGAGGGTCTCCACCCAGTTCAGTCGCAGCTCGGTGAGCGCCTTGCGCCGTCGCTCGTCGATCACGAGGACATCGCGATCAGGTGGTTGCGCTGTCCGCCGATCAGGATGGCCGCGGCGTCGTCGGCGTCGGTGAGCACCTTCTGGTTCTCCTCGGGTAGCAGGCTGATGTGGCGGGCGTGCAACAGGTTTCGCAAGGCGGCGTCCAGATCGTCGGTGGACACCTCGGGCAGCGCGGCGCGCAGCCGCGTCAACCGCACCATAGCGCCGGGGCCGTCGGCCAGGTCGCGGTACGCGCTGCGCACGCGGTCCTCGACGGTCGGCACCGGCACGGATGTGGGTGCCGCGTCGGCGGGGGCGATGACGTCGGCGGGGGCCATGACGTCGGCGAGGCTGAGGTCGGCGGTGGTCAGGTAGCGGTCCAGGGCCCGCATGAGCGTGTAGAGGGTCTTCTTCTGGCCGGTGACGTCGTCCGGGGCCGCGCTGCCGACGATGGCGCGGCACATCCGCCAGCCGGCGTCGGTGAGGTCGACGACCATGGGGTTGCCGGTCACCTCGATCAGGCCCTTGCGCCGCAGCTTCTCCCGCTGCGGCCGGGTCAGTTGGGGCCCGTGGTCCTTGAGGCGGGCGTTCGGCACCGGTCGGCACTCGGCCATCAGGACCAGCAGCACGGCCTGCTCGGACCCGGTCAGCTCGTCGGGGTGCACGCTCACGGCGTGTCGCCTTTCTGCCGGGAGGCCAGGAGGACCTCGATGACGTGCAGGACACGTGCCACGTCGTCACGGATGTCGTCGTTGGTGAACCTCGATACTGCATACCCGGCGACCACGAGCGCGTTGTCGCGGCGTCGATCGTCGGCGTCCGTCAGCGCACCGCGGTTCGGGCCGTCGATCTCGACGACACGGCGTTCGAAGGTCGGGTCCACCCGCATCGACGGCGCCAGGGGATGGGCCCGGACCACCTGGTTCTTGGCGCGCCCGCGTGCCCGGGGCGGCATCGCCGGCCGAGCCCCGAGCGTCGGGCCCGCCCCTGGTGAGCCGTCGGGGGCGACGGCCGGAAGGGCGTCGGTGAGAGCCACCGGGTCGGCGCCGATGCGGGTGACGCCCGCGAGCGGCGGCCCGGCCCACGAGGCGTGGCGTGCGCACGGGTCGTCGTGCACCCGCGACGGCATTCCCCTCGACCCACTCACTGACCCCATTGTGGCCTACGGGGCGCCGCCGTGCGGTCAGCGGCGCGGCCTCACAGGTCGGTCAAGGCCACCGCGGTGTCGGTGAGGCGCGCGACGTCGACCGGTCGACGGGCGCGGATCAGGGCCTTGATGTCGTCGAGGCCCTCCCACACGTTGACGTTCATCCCGGCCAGCACCCGATCGTCGTCGCCGAGCCAGAACACCGTGAACTCGCCGCCGTCCCGGTCGCCGCGGAACACCGTGCGGGCGTCGCCCGGCGCGTGCCCCACGTACTCCATGCCCAGGTCGTACTGGTCGGTGAAGAAGTACGGCAGGTTGTCGTAGGACCCGGGCTCGCCGAGCATGCCCGCCACCGCGACGGCGGGCTGGTTCAGGGCGTTCGCCCAGTGTTCGGTGCGCACGCGCGTGCCGAGCACCGGGTGCTGCTGGGCGGCGATGTCGCCGACGGCGAAGACGTCGGGGTCGCTGGTGCGCAACGCCTCGTCGACGGCGACGCCGCCGTCGGCCATGGTCAGACCGGCCTCTTCTGCGAGCGCGACGTTGGGTTGCGCGCCGACGGCCACCAGCACGGCGTCGGCGGCCACGGTGCTGCCGTCGGCGAGTTCGAGACCCGTCGCCGCACCGTCGCGCGTGGTGATCGCCGCGACCTCGGTGGACAGGCGCAGGTCGACGTCGTGCTTGCGATGCAGATCCGCGAACACCTGCGCGGCCTCGCGACCGAGCGCGCCCAGGAGGGGCAACTCGGCGGATTCGACGACGGTGACGGCGACGCCGCGTTGCCGCGCCGCGGCGGCCACCTCCAGACCGATCCACCCGGCGCCGACGACGGCGAGCCGCGAGCCGTCGGTGAGCGCGGCCAGCAGGGTGGTCGCGTCGTCGACCGTGCGCAGGTAGTGCACGCCGGAGGCGTCGGCGCCGGGCAGCGGCAGGTGCCGAGACCGTGACCCGGTGGCGAGCAGCAACTTGTCGTAGTGCTCGGTGGTGTCGTCGGACAGCCGGACGGTGTGCGCCCGAGGGTCGATCGCCTCGACGGTGACGCCCACGCGGATGTCGACGTCGTGGTGCCGGTACCAGTCGGCCGGTTGCACGGTGAAGTCGTTGATGCGCTTCTCCCCGATCAGGAAGTCCTTGGACAGCGGGGGCCGTTCGTACGGTAGTTGGCGCTCGTTGCCGAGCAGGATGATCTTGCCGTCGAAACCCTTGTCGCGCAGTTCTTCTGCGGCCTTGGCGCCGGCGAGGCCGGCGCCGACGATGACGAACGTCGAGGACATGTCAGGACTCCTGGTGGGGTGCGGTGGTCAGTTCGGTGCGCAGTTGATCGTCGAGGGACACGCGGACCAGTGCCGCGGCCAGTTCGGCGGGTTTGCCGGCGGCGAGGTCGCCGAGTTCGTCGGGGGAGGTGGGCAGCCCGAGGTCGCGGGCCGCGTCCCGGGCGCGGCGGTCGAAATGCGGACGCACCCAGGGCCATACCGCCTGGACCTCGCGCAGGAAGAGGTCGGCACCCACCTCGCCGATGCCGGTGAGGCCCTGGAGGTCGGCGGCCGCGCGCGACACGTCGTGGCCACTCCGCTCGCCGAGCCGGCGCAGGTCTCCGCCGAACTCGTCGCGCACCCGGGTGGCCAGGTCGACCAGACGGGTCGCCGAACTCTCGTCGTAGCGCGCATACCCTGCACGTCCGAAGGCGGCGATGGCGGACGCGCGGTCGCCCTCGAGCACGGCCCGCGGGGTGCGCAGCCCCGCCCGGTTCAGTTCACGCGCCGCGGCGGCGGCCACGTCGGCAGAGATGGGCTTGCTCGCCAACATCGCCAGCACCAACAGCTGGAACAACGGCATCGGCTTGTCCTTCAGCCGAATTCCGCTCTGCTGGGCATACGTGCGGCCCGCCATCCGCATCAGGCGGGACACCAGCTTCGACGCATCGGACATCGCCGACCGGATACCCTCGGCGGCCGCAGACAAACCGCGCGTTCCCCCGCCACCGCGACCAGACGCAAATGTCCCCGAATCCGCAGGATCCGGGGAACATTTGCGTCTGGTCGCGCTGGGGTCAGGCGGCTGCCGTCACCGTCTCGGCCGCCGGCTCCAGCGCCAGCGCCACGATCTCGGCGACGTCGGTCATCGGCCGGACGTCCAGCGCCGTCAGCACCTCGGCCGGGACCTCGTCGAGGTCCGGTTCGTTGCGCTGCGGGATGAACACGGTCGTCAGACCGGCCCGCTGGGCGGCGAGCAGCTTCTGCTTCACCCCGCCGATGGGCAGCACCCGGCCGTTCAGCGTGACCTCGCCGGTCATGCCGACGTCACCGCGAACCTGCCGGCCGGTGGCCATCGACACCAGCGCCGTGACCATCGTGACGCCCGCCGAGGGCCCGTCCTTGGGCACCGCGCCCGCGGGCACGTGCACGTGGATCTGCCGGTCCAACGCCTTCGGGTCGACACCCAACTCCCGTGCGTGGGCGCGCACGTAGGACAGCGCGATCTGCGCCGACTCCTTCATGACGTCACCCAGCTGACCGGTGAGCTTCAGCCCCGGTTCGGCGTCCACCGAACCGGCCTCGATGTACAGCACGTCGCCGCCGAGGCCCGTGACGGCCAGACCGGTCGCCACGCCGGGCACCGCGGTGCGCTCGTTGGACTCCGGCGTGAACCGGGGACGGCCCAGGTACTCCACCAGCTCCGGCTCGTCGATCGTGACCGGCGACGGGTCGCCGTCCAGCTTGGTGGTCACCTTGCGCAGCGCCTTGGCCAGCAGCCGCTCGAACTGCCGCACGCCCGGTTCACGGGTGTAGTCGGCCGCGATCTTGCGCAATGCGGCGTCGGTCACCGTGACCTCACCATCGGCCAGGGCGGCCCGCTCGGCCTGCCGGGGCAGCAGGTAGTCCCGGGCGATGGCCACCTTGTCGTCCTCGGTGTAGCCGTCGATCTGGATCAGCTCCATGCGGTCCAGCAGCGCCGACGGGATGTTCTCGATGACGTTGGCCGTCGCCAGGAACACCACGTCGCTCAGGTCCAGGTCCAGCTCCAGGTAGTGGTCGCGGAAGGTGTGGTTCTGCGCGGGGTCCAGCACCTCCAGCAGCGCCGACGACGGGTCGCCGCGGTAGTCCGACCCGACCTTGTCGATCTCGTCGAGCAGCACGACGGGGTTCATCGACCCCGCCTCGCCGATGGCCCGCACGATGCGGCCCGGCAGGGCGCCGACGTAGGTGCGCCGGTGGCCGCGGATCTCGGCCTCGTCGCGCACGCCGCCCAGGGCGACGCGAACGAACTTGCGGCCCAACGCCCGTGCGATGGACTCACCGAGCGACGTCTTGCCGACGCCAGGAGGCCCCGCCAGCACCATCACGGCGCCGGAACCGCGGCCGCCGACGACCGCCATCTTGCGTTGGGTGCGACGGGCCCGCACGGCCAGGTATTCGACGATGCGGTCCTTGACGTCGTCCAAGCCGTGGTGGTCGGCATCCAGCATCGCCCTGGCGGCAGCCAGATCCGTCGAGTCCTCGGTGGTGACGTTCCACGGCAGCTCCAGCACGGTGTCGAGCCAGGTCCGGATCCAACCGCCCTCGGGGCTCTGGTCGCTGGCGCGTTCCAGCTTGCCGACCTCGCGCAACGCGGCCTCGCGCACCTTGTCCGGCAGGTCGGCGGCTTCCACGCGGGCGCGGTAGTCGGCGTCATCCTCCTGGCCGTCGGGACCCAACTCGCCCAGTTCCCTGCGGATCGCGGCGAGCTGCTGGCGCAGCAGGAACTCCTTGTGCTGCTTGTCCATCCCGGCGCGCACGTCCTCGGCGATCTTGTCGTTCACCTCGGTCTCGGCCAGGTGTTCGCCGGTCCACTCGACCAGCCGGCGCAGGCGCGCGGCGACGTCCTCGGTCTCGAGCAGCTCGCGCTTCTGCACGTCGGTCAGGTACGACGCGTAGCCGGCGGTGTCGGCGAGCGCGGCCGGGTCGGTGATCTTGTTGACCACGTCGACGATCTGCCACGCCTCGCGGCGCTGCAGCATGGCCAGCAGCAGCTTCTTGTACTCGGCGGCGACCGCCTTCGTGGCGTCGTCGACGTCGCCGTCGGGCACCTCGGTGACCTCGACCCACAGGGCCGCTCCCGGTCCCGTGGTCCCGGAACCGATGTGGGCGCGGCGTTCGCCGCGCACGATCGCGGCGGCGCCGCCGCCCGGGGTCCGGCCCACCTGGACGATCGAGGCGATGACGCCGTGGGTGGGGTAGCGGTCGTCGAGACGCGGGGCGATGAGCAGCTTTGCGCTCTCACCGTCGGTGGCGGCGATCTCGGCCGCCTCGACGGCCGCGCGGGCGGCGTCGTCCAGTTCGATCGGCACCACCATGGTCGGCAGCACGACCGGTTCGCTCACGAACAACACCGGCACGGCGATGGGTTGTGGCATCTGTCCTCCAAAGTTGAACCTGATGCGCTCAACCTCGTGCGGTGCCGCTTTGTTCCCATCGCGTTCTCGCCGACTTGGCGATCATGACCGTCGCGACCATCAGCGCACCGAGGAACGTCCACGACACCACGGAGGTGACGCCGTTGGCGACGTCGACGGACGTGCGGGCGATCACGGCGAGTCGCACCGCGACCTCGGCCAGCAGTCCCACCCCCCACATCGCCGAGAGCCGGACGTGCACGCGGCGCCGGTAGGCCGCTTCCTCCGGGGTGTCCGCGGGGTCCTCGTCGGCGGACGGCGTGGCCGGGGTGCCGGGCCGGGCCCGCTCGGCCACCACCTGCGTCAGTGGTGTACCGACCACGCAGCTGCCCAGGAACATCAGCCCGCCCAGGCCGTTGACCAGCGTATTGCCCGCCAGGATCAGTTTCGGGTCGGTGGTGATGAGCGCGACCGCCAGGCTCAGTCCGAACGTCAGCAGCAGATAGCCGGCGAACGGGTCGAGACGCCGCATCCGGATGGCGTCGTGGGCCACCTTGACCCCGGACACCAGCGTCGCGGTCAACAGGGCGGCGTACTCCGACGCGCCGAGCGCACGCAGCCCGTAGTAGGCGATGAGCGGGGGCGCGACGTCGAGCAGGACGGGCAGGAGCGATCGGGCGGCAGACGGACCGGCCGCGGGCTCGGAGTCGGCATGGCTCACGGGTGCCGACTCTAGGGTGCGCCGCTGGCAGGTGTCTGACCAAGGCCGTCACCGCGTCGGGGAATGCGAGCGGGTGACCGGTGGTCGTAGTCGTCATGACCCGACACGACATCTCGACGGATCCACTCCACGGCCGCGTGGTCGCCATCACGGGTGCCAGCAGCGGCATCGGAGAGGCCACGGCACGATTGCTCGCCGGGCGCGGCGCACGCGTGGTGCTGGGCGCACGCCGCGCCGATCGGCTCGAGGCCGTGGTCGCCGACCTGCGGGCCGTCGGTGCCGAGGCGGTCGCCGTGGCCACCGACGTCACGCGTCCCGCCGACGTGGAGGGGCTGGTCGCCCGTGCCGTCGCCGAGTTCGGTGGGCTGGACGTCCTGGTGAGCAACGCGGGTGTCGGCAGCATCGGGCCGCTCGGCGACGGCGACGTGGCGGGCTGGGCCGCGATGGTCGAGGTGAACCTGATGGGGGTGCTGCACGGCATCGCGGCCGCCACGCCGGTCTTCCGGCGGCAGGGCCACGGGCACTTCGTGACCATGGTGTCGACGGCAGGGCTGAAGATCGTGCCCACCATGGGCGTCTACGCCGCGACCAAGAACGCGGTGCGCACCGTGATGGAGGCGCTGCGCCAGGAGTCGACCGACGGCGTCGTCAAGACGACGTCGATCTCGCCGGGATTCGTCGACACCGAATTCGACGGCACCATCACCGATCCCGAGTTGCGTGCCCAGATCCGCGCCAGCATGGCCGATTTCGGCCTCGATCCGGCTGCGGTGGCGCGCGCCGTCGCATTCGTCGTGGAGCAGCCCCACGACGTGGAGATCGGCGACCTGACCATTCGGCCGACACGCCAAGGGTGACGGGAAACGACGGGAGCCTGCCGTCTCCTCGTGGAAACGACAGGCTCCCGGTGCCTTTCGGCGGTGCCCTGCGGGCCGGCGACTACGCGACGGCTTGCGCTCCGAGCACGCGCTGGATGTCGGGCTTCATCATCTGGAGCTGCTGGCCCCAGTAGCCCCAGCTGTGCGTCCCGTTGGGCGGGAAGTTGAACACGCCGTTGGTGCCACCGGCCGCGACGTAGTTGTCACGGAAGGTGAGGTTGGTCCGCAGCGTGAATCCCTCGAGGAACTGCGCGGCCATCAGGTTGCCGCCGCCACCGGAGGTGTCCAGATCCGAAGGCGTGCCCGTGCCGCAGTAGACCCAGATGCGGGTGTTGTTGGCGACCAGCTGGTTGATGTTGACCATCGGGTCGTTGCGCTTCCATGCCGGGTCGTTGGACGGGCCCCACATGCTCTCGGCGTTGTAGCCGCCGGCGTCGTTCATGGCCAGGCCGATCAACATGGGCCACCAACCCTCGGACGGGTTGAGGAAGCCGGACAGCGATGCCGCGTACACGAACTTCTGCGGGTAGTAGATGGCGTAGTTCATCGCGGCCGCACCCGACATCGAGAGACCGACGACGGCGTTACCCGTCTGCGAGACACCGCGATTGGCCTCGAGCCAGGCGGGCAGCTCCTGGGTCAGGAACGTCTCCCACTTGTAGGTGTAGTTCTGGCCGTTGCCCTGGGAGGGGCGGTACCAGTCGCTGTAGAAGCTGGACTGGCCACCGACCGGCATCACCGTCGACAAGCCGGACTGGTAGTACCACTCGAAGGCCGGGGTGTTGATGTCCCAGCCGCTGTAGTCGTCCTGGGCGCGCAGGCCGTCGAGCAGGTACACGGCGTGGGGGCCGCCGCCCTGGAACTGCACGCGGATGTTGCGGTTCATCGACTGCGAGTACACGTCGAGGTATTCGACGGGCAGTCCCGGCCGGGAGAACGCCCCGGCGGTCGCCGAGCCTCCCGCGAAGCCGATCAGCGCGGGCAGGATCAGTGCCGCGAA
Source organism: Mycobacterium sp. DHQP2018-32-09 (assembly GCF_058148405.1). Taxonomy (NCBI): domain Bacteria; kingdom Bacillati; phylum Actinomycetota; class Actinomycetes; order Mycobacteriales; family Mycobacteriaceae; genus Mycobacterium; species Mycobacterium sp. DHQP2018-32-09. The sequence goes on from NZ_JBYVYK010000021.1 coordinate 53,061, forward strand.
GCCGGCCACCACCAGCCGACGAAACCACGTGCCACGGATCTTCCTGACGTACTTCATAACGGCAACCGACCTGCCTTTCTGTCTTTTCCAAGCAATCGCCGTTGCTTTTCGAGCGAAAGTGAATCACGTCGATGTGGTTCGAAACGCCCGTCGACGCGGCCATTCGACATCGCGGTTGGCTAACGATTCCGACTCGCGCTCGAGACCGTGCACCCCGCCGTAGCCTGTGACCAGTATGAATGATGTGTTTGACGGGGTCAGTGTGACTACGCCGTGCACCGTGCCGAACGTGCCGTCGTGACGCCGTCGTGACCGCCCCGTCTGCGACACGTGACCGTCTGACGTGCACGAAGGGTGACGTCGGACCGGGCTAGCAGAACTTTCGCAGTCCCGCGACGGCCTCTAGGGCGCTCGGCGGCGAGGAACTGGGGGCGGCGCCGGCGGTCTGGAGCCGACGCAAGCCAGCAAACAGTTGCGGGTCGACGCACCGGGCCGTCGGGCCGCTACCGGGTCAGTCCGCGGTGGCCAGCGCGCGGCGCACGTCGTCGCGGCGCTCCTCGATGGCACGGCCGATCTCTTGGAGCAGCAACGGCTTTCCCATCACCAGGTGCTCCACGTCGGCGCGTTCGATCTGCAGCACCGTCACCTCGTCGACGGCGAACGCGCTGGTGTCCACGGGTTCTCGGGTGAGCGTGGTCGAGCCGATGAAGTCACCCTCGTGCAGGGTGCGCACCGTGATGCGGGCACCGTCGTCGCGCCGGGCCACCAGCCGCACCCGGCCGTTGACGATGAACGACATGCGCTTGGGCACTTGACCGTTCAACTGCAATGCCTCGTCGGCGCCGTAACGCGTGATCCGGATGCGCGGCAGCAGTGCATCGTGCTCGGCCTCGGACAGCCGCAGCGCCGGAGCGACCATCCGCAACGAGGTGGCCACGTGCTCGACGGAGGAGAAGTCGTCCTCGGCGGCGTCGAGGTTGAGCCGCTCCCGGCGCGCGGCGTACCACACCCACCGCAGGAACGTGGCGCGTGCGGCCCCTCCGTCGGCGGGCGAACGCAACGGAATCGTCGTGCTGTACTTGCCCGCCCCGGCCGTCGAACTCGTGGGCATCGCGCCGGGAGGCAGCTGGGGGAGGTTGGCCGCCGTGCGGGTCAGCAGGCCGCACACGTCGTCGGGCGGATTCGACAGGTCGAACTCGGTCTCCACCGCAATCGAATGGTCACCGGGTGGGCGGCTGAGGTTGGTGAACGACGCCGCAGCCAGCACCGAGTTGGGAATGATCTGCAGGCCGCGCCCGGTGTCGATGTGCGTTGCGCGCCAATTCACTTCGACCACGCGGCCCCGTGCCGACGGGGTGTCCACCCAGTCGCCCAGCTGGAACGGCTGCTCGAACAGCAGCAGCAGGCCCGAGATGATCTGACCCACGGAGTTCTGCAGGGCCAGGCCCAGCACGATCGACGAGATGCCCAGGGCGGTGAACAGGCCGCCCACGTTGGCGCCCCACACCCAGGACAGGATGATCGCCAGCCCGATCGCGATCACCAGCACCCGCGCCACGTCGAGGAAGATCGACGGGATGCGCTTGCGCCAGGAGCCTTCCGGAGCGCCCTGGAACAACGTGGCGTTGAGCCCGCTCAGCACCAGCACCAGCACCAGGAAACCCAACGCGGTCGCCACGATGCGCACGCCGGTGGCCTGGGCGGGCACCTGGTTGGCCTTGACGAGCAGCAAGAGCAGCGCGCCCAGCGGCAGGATGTAGTTGCGGGTCACGCCGACGGGTTTGGCCAGTGCGCTGCCGCGCCGCGTCAGGGCCCCGCGCACCTCGGTGAGGATCACCAGGAGCACCGGCAGGGCGATCGCCACCCCGACGGCCCAGTAGAACCACGACGCGTCGATGGTGCGGGTCACGACGAGCGCTCCGCGAGCTGCCAGATGGGCTCTGCGACACCGTCGACGTCCAGCTCACCGGCAGGGACGAAGGTGCGGGTGTCGCGCATCGCGTCGTGCACGCGCGACGTCACGTAGATGCCGGGCTGGGGCGAACCGCGCTGCACCTGGTTGGCCAGATCGACCGCCGCACCCCACATGTCGTAGGCCAGGCTGGAGCGTCCGACCAGGCCGCTGCTCACCGTGCCGGTGTCGATGCCGGCGCGGAGCTTGAGCGTGCTGCCGGTCTCGCCGTTGAACCGGTCGACGATGCGCTGCATCTCGACGGCGAAGTCGACCGTGCGGCGCACGTTGTCCAACCGTGGCACGGTCAGGCCGCTGCTGGCCAGATAGCCGTTGTGCAGGGTGCGGACCCGTTCGACCCCGAGATTGTCGGCCGCGGAGTCGAATTGCCGCACCAAGCGGTTGACGACCGACAGCGACTCGTCGGAGGTGAGATCGGCCGAGAACTCGTCGAGGCCCGCGATGTCGGCGAAGATCACCGTCACGTCCTGGTGGTCCTGGGCGATGGTCTCCTCGCCCTCGCGGTATCGGGCGACCACGGTCTCCGGCATCAGCGACCGCAGGATCCGCTCGTTCTCCTCGCGCTGCTCGTTGAGCAGGTCCTCCTTGATGGCGAGGTTACGGCTCATGTCGTTGAAGGCGATGGTCAGATCGCCGAACTCGTCGCGCGAGGTCACCGGCAGCGTGCTGCCGTAGTCGCCGGAGCTGATCCGTTGGGCGCCGGTCTCCAACCGCCGGATCGGGCGGACGAACAGCCGCGCGAGCAGCATCGCCGCGATGCAGACGCAGAAGATGATGGCCACCGTCGAGAGCACCAGCGTGCGCGTGAACGCGGCGACGGGGGCGAATGCCTCGGACGTGTCGATCTTGGCGATCACCGCCCAGCGCAGGCCGGGGATCTCGGCGGGGGCGTACGCCTGCAGCGTCTCGTGCCCGAGGTAGTCGTCGGCGATGAGCGTGCCGCGCTGACCGCGCTGGGCGAGCTTGGTCGCATCGGTCGCCACGGGCTGCACCAGCGTCGTGCCGTGCTGGCGGATGGCCTGCTCGGCGGCGTCGGGCGGCGTACCCGCGTCGATCACGTCGCGCTTGTAGAGCTGCGGATCCTCCAGGAAGAGCCGCGAATCCGAGCGCATCAGGTCGTCGGGACCGACGATGAACGTCTCGCCCGTGGCGCCCATGCCGGACTCCTGCCACTTGCGGTCCGTGGTCATCAACCGGTTGATCTTCGAGATCGGGAACTGCAGTGCCAGCACCCCGTCGACGCGGCCCTGCGCGCCGACGGGGGAGAGGAACCAGGCGGTGGGTTCGTCGGCGGGTTGGTACTCGCCGAAGTCGGTGATCCCCACGTAGTCGACGGTGGTGGAGTCCAGGGCCTTGGCATAGGCGTCGGTGAGCAGGCTGCCCCGGTAGGGGCCGGTGAACACGTTCGTGCCCAGATCGACGCTCTTGTAGGCGCTGTAGACGACGTTGCCGCGGGTGTCCAGCAGCAGCGCGTCGTCGAACTCGAAGCGGTTGACGATCTCGCGGAAGAAGTCGTTGAACCGCGCGTTGGCGGCCGACCACGCGCTGCCGTCGCGGGCGTCGTCGTTCTTGAGGGCGGCGTTCCAGTCGTCGAACGGCGCGGTGTAGTTGGCCTGCAGGTAGCGCGCGGCGTTGCCGGTCGGCAGGAGCGCGCTGACGTCGGGCTGGGTGCCCCACTGCCGTTCCTCGGACTTGGCGAAGACGTTGGTGTAGTAGTCGACGAGCCCCTGTTGCTGCTGGGGTGTGATGGTCGCCGTGGCGAGCTGGTCGAAACCTGCCGTGAACGCCTCGAGAGCCTGGGTGGCGGTCGAGCCGCGCGAGTACACCACCAGGGAGTTCTTCAGATCGCCGAGCTGGCCTTGCAGCTGTCGGGTCTGGGACTGCCGGATCTCGGTGAGTCGGTCGAACACCGAGGCGCGCAACGAGTTCCGGCCCGACTCGAAGCCGATGTAGCCGACGACCGCTGCCGAGACGATGCTCGTCACCAGCAGCATGATGAGCAGCTTGCTCTGGATGCTGATGCGGGACATGACGCCGCGACTCTTGCGCAGGGACGGCCGCTGCGTGGTCGCCGCGACGTCCGGCTCCGGCGGCGTTGACGTGCTCATCGAGTGCAGAGCGTAAGTCTGCCGCTCCCGTCGTGCTCACCAATCGTGGAATGTCGACCTCGGCGGTGTCCCGACGTGACACCGTCGAGACATGTCGAGCGCCGACCCCCATGACCTCGCCCGGTTCGTCACCGCTCAGAGCGGCGCGTACGACACCGCGCTCGCCGAGCTGCGCGCGGGCCGCAAGCGGACCCACTGGATCTGGTACGTGTTCCCCCAGCTGCGTGGGCTGGGCAGGAGCGCGATGGCCACCGCCTACGGCATCGGGTCGCGCGCCGAGGCGCTCGCCTACCTCGACCACCCGCTGCTCGGTCCCCGCCTGCGCGAGTGCGCGGGGGTGGTCGCGGCCACCGCGCGCGACACGGCCACCGCGGGCGACACGACCAACACGGCCCACTCCGGCGCCACCGCCCGCGAGATCTTCGGGTCACCCGACGACGTCAAGGTGCGCTCCTCGATGACCCTGTTCGCCACCGCCGCGACGACGGCCGGCCGCGACGCCACGGTGTTCGAGGCCGTGCTCGACCGGCTCTACGGGGGTCGTCCGGACGACGCGACGCTGCGGCTGTGGCACGAGCTGCCGGCATGAGCCGGGAGCGCGCCCGACTCGGCGGCCTCAGAGCGCGATGACGGCCCAGCCGTGGCCTGCGACCTCGAGTGCGCTGACCTCGTGTTCCGGCGGTGCGCCGGATCCGGCCAGCACGCGGCCCGAGCCGCCGCCCACCTCGGTGAGGTCGAGGTGCAGCGGTGCGTCGTCGACGTTGAGCGCCACCAGCAGCGCGCCGCCGTCGCCGTCGACGCGGTAGGCGTACTGGCGGTTGTCCAGCGTCAGCGCCGTGGTCCGCGCGGTGTGCAGCCAGGGGTGCCTGCGGCGGAGACCGATCAGGTGCTGGTGCGTGCGCCGCAGGTCGTCACCCAGGTCGGTGGCGGGTGGATGGGGTGCGAACTCGGGGCGCACCGCGTCGTCACCGCCCGCGCGGTCCTCCTTGACGCCGCGATAGCCCCACTCGTCGCCGGCGTACACGCTGGGCGTGCCACCGACGGTGAACAGCAGGGCCAGCGCGTGCTCGACGTGGCGCTCGTCGTCGAGCTTGCTGGCGATGCGGGTGACGTCGTGGTTGCCGACGAAGGTCATGGGCACGAAGGTGTCGAGGAACTCGTCGTGGCGGCGCAGCGCATGGTCGAGTTCGTGGAAGTTGCCGTCGTTGAGGCTGCTCCAGATGGCCTTCCACAGCTCGTACTGGGTCACCGAGTCGTAGCCCGCGGCGCGGACCAGCGCCGCATAGTCGCCGTGGATCACCTCGCCGACGATCCAGGCGTCCGGGAACTCGGCCCGCACGCGGGGCAGCACGCGCCGCCAGAAGCGCGGCGACATGGCGTAGGCGGCGTCCAACCGCCACCCGTCGGCGCCGCGTCGCAGCCAGTGCGCCATGACGTCGGCGACGTAGTCCACGACCTCGGGATGGTCGTGGTTCAACGCGATCAGGCCGTCGTGCCCCTCGAAGGTCTCGAAGCCGGATTCCTGTGGCCGGAACCAGGACGCGTCGCCGCCGGCGGCGGCGTCGCGGTAGCGGGGGAAGTCGGTGCCGACGTGGTTGAAGACGCCGTCGAGCAGGACGCGCAGGCCACGGCGGTGCGCCTCGGCGATCAGGCGATCGAAGTCGGCGTCGTCACCCAGGCGCGCGTCGATGCGGTAGTGGTCGGTGGTGTCGTAGCCGTGCGTGCGGGAGGCGAAGATGGGGCCGAGCGCCAGCCCGGAGGCCCCCAGCGTCGTCGCATGGTCCAGCCAGTCCACCAGGCGCAGCAGCCGGTGCTCGTCGGCCGTCGGCGGCGTGGGATTCGGGAACGCGCCGACGAAGCCGAGGGGGTAGACCTGCCACCAGATCGCATGGCGCACCCAGTCCTTGGCGGCGGGGGTGACGGCGTCGTCGTGGGCCCCCGAATGAGCCTGGGAATGAGCCTGGGGATCGGTCATGGTCGAAACGCCGCCTCGTACAACGACTTCATCTCCTCGGTGAGATCGGCGGCGGGCCCGTCGACGGGCACGCGCGGGGCCACCGCATTGATGGGCAGCGGGGTCACCGGTGCGGGCGTCGACCCCCATTCGGCCTGCCATGCGGCGAGCTGTTCGCCGGAGGCCGCGTAGACCACGCGGCCCAGCCCCACCCACGCGTGCGCGGCCGCACACATCGGGCAGTGCTCCCCGGAGGTGTAGACGGTGGCACGCACGCGCTGCACCGGCGCCATGTGCGAGGCCGCCCACCGCGCGATCTCGAACTCGGGGTGGCGGGTGTGGTCGCCGTCCTTGACGCGGTTGCGGTCCTCGAACAGCACGCGACCGTCGGCGTCCACCAGGAGGGACCCGAAGGGTTCGTCGCCGTCGGCGAGCGCGTCACGCGCCAAGTCGACACACCGGCGCAGGTGGCGGAGATCCTCGGCGGTGACGGGCACGTTCGCAGTGTAACGACGGGGGTCTCACCGCAGCGCCCGGTCACCGTCCGATCAGTCGCCGTCCGATCAGTCGCCGACCTCCAGCCGGCACGCGCACGATGCGCGCACCGGCACGTCGGCGCGGGCGGCGGCCAGCTCCAACTGCTTGCCGATGATCGTGGCCTCGTCCGTGCGACCCAGCCGCACCAGGCACTCGTGGTAGCCGTGCAGGCTCCACACGTTGCCGGGGTGCTGGCAGCAGCGCGCCAGCGTGGGGTCCAGCCCGAGGTCGGCCGCGTACACGGCGGCGGCCTCCGCGACGCGTCCCTGCTCCAGCAGCAGTGCCCCCAGCGCGTGCCGCGTGGGCTGCATCCATCCCCAGGGCTCGTCGTAGGGCAGCGAGTCGTCCAACTGCACGGCGCGGCGCAACGCGGCGAAGGCTTCGTCGAAACGTCCCTCGCGGTAGGCGATCTCACCGTCGAGCATGGCGCCGGCCACCGCGAGGACGTCGCGGCTGGTGTTGTTGAACAGGTAACGCGAGTCGGGGATGCGGGCGTACGCGGCGGCGAACGCAGCCTGCTCGGCCTTGGCCGCGGGCAGGTCGCCGGTGGCCGCGTGGGCGACGCCGCGACCGTAGTGGACGGTGGCCGTGGTGGTGCAGTACAGCTCGGTGTCCTCGGGCAGCGGGTGGGCGATCAACTCGGCCCAGCGGCCGAACCGCACCGCCACGTGCACGTCGAGTGGAACGAAGGCCTCCAGCCAGTCGGCCATCGGGGGGCTCTGGATGGCCAGCAGGTCCGGGGTCAGCTGCGCGGCGAGTTCGGCGGCGGCTTCGGCGGCCGTCGCGTGTCGGCCCTCGAACATCGCCGAGTACACCACGAAGTGCAGATCGTGAGCGCGGTAGAGCGAGTAGAAGTTCAGCGGACCCTCGGCCTCGACGAATCGCCGATCTGCCTGCACCGCAGCCTGATTCGCCAACACCGAGCTGCGGTAGTCGCCGCACAGCACGTCGATGTGGCTCGGCATGTGTCGAAGGTGCCCGGCGTCGGGCACCAGTCCGCGCAGCAGGTCCGCCGCGGGCAGTGCGTCCTGCGGGCGCACCGACATCTCCATCGCGTGGACGTACAGGTGCAGCACGCCCGGGTGCTCGCGGCCGCTACCCGAGGCCAGGGTGGCGTCGAGCAGGCCCACGGCCTCGATCACCCGCGACCCGGGTGCGGGTTTCCCGGTGCGCGTGTCCCACAACGCCCATGCGGTCACGTTGAGCAGCGCATCGGCGGCCAGCGCCTGGACGTCGACGTCCTCGGGATGGCGGGCCGCCAGGGCCGTCATGGCGTCGGCGTAGGCCGCGTTGCCCGCGGTCAACGCTGCGGTGTCGTCGGGGTCGTCGGTGGGGAAGCGCGCCGTGAGGGCCTCGATCAGACCGCGTTCGACGTCGGTCGCGCGGCTCGTCGCGGCCCGGCGCAACTCGGTGCGCGCGCGCCTCAGGGAGGCGGTGAGGTCCACCGGGTCGAAGGCGTCCCAGGCCTTGTTGTAGTTCGGGCCCACCGCGTAGGCGATGCCCCAGCGGGCGAGCGCGAGATCCGGGTCGTGGACCAGGGCCCGCTCGAAGCAGCGGACCGCCTCCTCGTGGTTGAAGGCGTACGCCCACACCAGTCCTCGGTCGAACCAGATCCCAGCCTCCGGCGCGGGCGAGTCGATCGGCCTGCGGTAGGACCCGAGGTCGTAATACGGCTCCAGCGGGGTCGTCACGACGTGCACGATAGTGCGTGACGCGGTCGGGCATCCGCGGTGTGAGGCGCCCGACCGCACTACGGTGGCGGGTGTGATCAGATGCGTGCGGTTGTGGACCGGGTCGGACGGCGGGTCCCACGTGGCGGTGGGTCGGCTGGACATGCGGCCGGGCCGCAACGGCGACCTGTTGACCGGTGCGATGTCGGCCGCGCACGTGACGGTCGAGGAGACCGCCGGAGGGGGAGCGCTGGCGTGGCACACCGCGCCCGTGCGGCAACTGGTGGTGACGCTGGCGGGCACGCTGGACTTCGTCACGCGTGACGGCGAGGACTTCACGCTTCGTCCCGGCGACGTCCTGCTGGCCGAGGACACCGTCGGCAGCGGTCATCAGTGGACGCTGCGGGGCGACGACCCATGGCGGCGCATGTACGTCGTGTTGGCGCCGGGCACCGAGGTGCCGTTCCTTCCGGACTGAGGCGCCCGCCGAGCCGGTGACTCGACACCAAAGCTGCAACGTGTTCTAGTTCAGTGGTGGTCGAGTTCACCGTCGAGAACCTCAGTGCCGCCGACGTCGAGCGGCTGCGCGCCGTCTTCGGCCCGCTGACGGAGTCCGTCCGCGACCTGCTCGACGCGACCATCCGCACGCAGGCCGACGCCGCCACCGTCGCGGTGGCCAAGGCCGAGATCGACGCCGCCACCGCGCGGCTGCGCAGCCGCCAGCTCGACGGGCCGTTCGGCGTGCGGGTCTGCGAGGAGGAGCACCTGACGTGGGGCAACCCGGTCATCGGCCTGCGCAACCCCATCGCACCGCCGCTGCACCTGCACCGCGACGACGACGGCCGCGTGCACGCCGACTTCCACCTGGGCGCCCCCTACGAAGGCCCGCCGGGACACGTCCACGGCGGGGTCTCGGCGCTCATCTTGGACCACGTGCTCGGCGAGGTGGCGAGCACCATCGAACATCCGCGGCTGACGGGCACCATCTCGATGCGCTACCTGCGCACGACACCGCTGGGCGCGCTCCACGCGGAGGCCAGGATCGTGCGCTCCGAGGGCATCAAGACGTTCGCGGTGGGCTTCATCGCCGACGCGGACGGGCCGACTGTGGAGGCCGAGGGGGTCTTCATCACCCCGAAGTGGGCTCGCTGACGGGTCGGCGAGGACTCACCGACGCGATCTCCAGGAGGCGGCCGGTCATGGTGTCGATCTCGCCGAGCAGCACGCGGGCCGAGGCGTCGTCGGTGTCGGCGAGGCGTGCCCGCACCCTGCCGTTGGCGGCGGTGAGCGCCGCGGCATCGAGGTTCCACGGGGTGCCGGCGGTCGGCGGTTCGCCGCGGAGCGCCTCCACGAACTCGTCGACGACGCTGCGCAGCGCCGTGTCCTCGGGTGCCGCGCCGCGCGCGGGAAGGTTCGCCTCCAGCGTCGCGCACGCCGCGGTGACGGCGTTGAGCCCTGCGCGGTAGGTCGACAGCCAGCGGCGCAACTGCTTGTCGTCCATCAGCCCCGTCGCGGCGGCGGCCTCGAACGACGTCCGCGCGCGCAGCGCCCGGTCCCACGTGGCCGCCAACTGATCGTTGGCCCTGTCGACGTCGTGCACCGAACAGCGGATCACCGTGGCGGCATAGTCGATCTCGGCCTTGAGCAACTCGCCGGCGCGTTGCCGCAGACGCACCGACACCAGATCCGGCAGCGCGACGTGCGCCAGTACCGCCAGCACTCCGCCGATCAGCGTGGCCAGCACGCGATCGACCATCGTGGCGAACGTGGCCGTTCCGGAGACGTCCATCAGGAAGACGACGGCCGCCGCGAGCGAGGCGCTGATGGCGAGGTAACCCCACCGGGTCAGCGCGTACGCGCAGGCCAGCATGACGACCGCCAGCGCCACCGCGCCGAGACCGGCGGGCGCCACCAGTAGCCCGACGAGCGTCGCGAACACCACGCCGACGACGTTGCCGCCGACGCGACCGACGCACCGGGTGTAGGTGTGTGCGGTCTCGGGCCGCACCACCATCACGACGGTCAGCGGGATCCAGTACCCGTGGGCGACGTCGGCGACCCGCGCGATCGCCACGCCGCACGCCGCGGCCGTCGCCAGCCGCAGGGCGTGCCGGAACACCGGGGAGTCGCGGCGCAACTGGCCGCGGGCCAGCGTCGCCAGCCTCCTGGGCGTCGCGACCAGCTGGGTCGTACGCAGCCCGGTGATCGCCTCGGAGACCGGCAGCGCCTCGCCGAGGCGCACCTGGCAGGCCTCGCCCAGCTGGGCCGAGAACCTGGCCGCCAGGGCCACTTCCGCGTCGCTGGCCGAGGCGGCGACGGCGTCGAACCGGGTCATCGCCGCCCCGGCCGCGCGGGCGGCGGCGCGGTTCGGCGTGGCGATGGCGTCCAGGACGTCGGCGGCCGCGGTCAGCAGCGCCGCCGCCGAGGTGCCGTCGGAGACCTTGCCCGCCAGCGCCGTCAGGGTCACCGAGATCCGTTCCGGTATCCCGTACCAGTCGCGATAGGCCACGGGTCGCCGTCGCGCCTGGCTCGTGGTCACCGTGAAGGCGTCGCGCAACGCCGTCAACGGCGCGGTGGTGACGCCGTCGCCGGGATGCGCGGCCAGCCGCCGGGCGTCGGCCGCCAGCGACCGGTAGGCGCGGGTGAGCGCGGCGCGCTGGGCCTGCCAGCGTCGGCGCGGCCAGACGGCGATCAGCAGTGCCTGACTCAGGCCGCCCGCCACCGCGAGCGCTGCCGTGGCGCCCACCGTGGTCCACGTGGGGGCGATCGGGGGCGCGGTCACCAGCAGCGCGCTCGCGGCCGCGGCGATCAACCCCGCCTTGGTGCCGCCCGCCCAGGCCATGCCGGCCCAGAAACACCACCCCGCAACCACGATCGTGAACGGCACCCAGGAGGCCGACGTCGCGGTCCCGAGCAGCACCGCGACGCCCATCGCCACCGAGACCCAGACCAGGAGTGGCAGCCGGCCGCGTGGACTGTCCTGCAGCGCAACGGCACCCGCGATGGCGGCGGCCCCGCCCGCGGCGAACGCGGCCTCGGGACCGATGGCCGACATCGCCACGCCCGCCGTCACCGCCACCCCGAGCAGGCTGCGAGCCGCGGCACCGGCGTCCAGTACCGCGAGCCCCTTGATCACGGCCCCCTTTCTACCCGGTACCCGCGGCACCGTGTCGTCGCCGGTGGCCACGCGCGTGTCCGGGCCGGTTCGGCCCCGCCCAGACGGCGGGCTGGGTAGGTTCGCGCCGTCGAGCAGATGCTCGTTCGAGATGCCGAGAAGATGCTCGGGGAGACGCCGAGGAGATGCCGAGGAGATGCCGTGGAGAAGATGATGGTCGCGCTGCGACGTGCCGACGGTGACGAGGCGTGGTGCACGCGGCTTCGCTCGACGGTCGGTGACGCACTGTTGGACCTCGAGCTGCCGGGGGTCACCGTCAACGTTCGGGACGACGCGGTGCGGGCGTCGCTGATGACGTTGACGACGCTCGATCCGCCGGTGCGCGCGGTCGTGACGCTGTGGGTCGACCAGTACTACGGCGCCCCCGCACGGGCGGCACTGGACCTGCTGGCGCGCGAGTGCGCGTCCATCGCGGCGTATCTGGTCACCGAGTCGGTGCCCCTGGCTCCGCCGGACGTCGTGGGCGGGCGGACGCCCGGGTTGGCCAACGTGGCGCTGCTGCGCAGGCCCGACCACCTCGACGTGGCCACGTGGCTGCACCGCTGGCACGTCGACCACACGCCGGTGGCCCTCACGACGCAGTCGACGTTCGGGTACACGCAGAACACCGTCGTGCGGGCGCTGACACCGGAGGCGCCGGTGCTCGCGGCGATCGTCGAGGAGAACTTTCCGCTGGCGGCCACCACCGATCTGCACGCGTTCTTCGGCGCGGCAGACGACGCCGAGCTGAGCGACCGGATGAACCGCATGGTGGCCAGCACGGCGGCGTTCGGGGCGAACGCGAACGTGGACACGGTGCCCACCAGTCGCTACCCGTTGCGCAGCCCGTTCGCCGGGAGCTGAGCGCACCCGCGAGCGCCGGTTTAAGGTCGCACGCTTAAACTGCGGGGGTGCTCGTAGAGATCGGCGACGCCGGCGGCGTCCGCACGCTCACCCTGAACCGGCCGGAGGCGCTCAACGCCTTCAACGAGGCGCTCTACGACGCCGCCACGGTGGCACTGCGCGACGCCGACGCCGACCCGGAGGTGGCCGTCGTCGTGATGACGGGCGCGGGCCGCGCGTTCTCCGCGGGCAACGACCTGCTCGAGATGCAGGCCCGCGTCACCGATCCGGACTTCGTCGACGGAACGTACGGGTTCCGCGGGTTCGTCGAGACCCTCGCGGCGTTGCGCAAACCCCTGGTGCTGGCCGTCAACGGTCTGGGCGTCGGCATCGGCGCCACCATCGTGGGCTTCGGGGACCTGGTGTTCATGTCGTCGACGGCACGGTTGAAGTGCCCGTTCACCAGCCTCGGGGTGGCCCCGGAGGCCGCGTCGTCCTACCTGCTGCCGCAGCTCGTCGGACACCAGAACGCTGCGTGGATCCTGCTGTCGTCGGAGTGGATCGAGGCGTCGGAGGCTCAGCGCATGGGCTTGGCCTGGCGGGTGTGCGAACCCGACGAGCTGCTCGCCGAGGCCCACCGGCACGCCGAAGTGCTTGCCGGCAGACCGATTTCGAGTCTGATCGCGGTCAAGGAGACCATGATGGCGCCTAGGCGCCCCGAGATCGCGGCGGCTGCGGCCCGGGAGTACGCGCAGTTCGAGGTGTTGCTCGGGGGCGCGGCGAACGCCGACGCCCTGGCCGCGTTCGCCGACCGCCGGGGCGACTGACGACGGACCGCGCGGGCCTCAACTCGCGGCGTGCAGCGGGCAGTCCTGGCGCGCCTGCGACGCCGCGATGATGGCGCGCACGGTGCGACGGCACCGACCGCAGTCCGAACCGGCCCCGCAGGCATCGGAGATCTGCCGCGTGGTCGTCGCACCGGAGTTAGCGAGATCCGTCACCACTTGGCTGGTGACGCCCGTGCACAAACAGACGAACATCAGCGGGCCATTTCCCGGAGAGGCCCCGAAAATTCACCGTTGCCATTCGATGCGTCGAAATTCGACGTCTGCGGCGACCATTCCGCAGGCGTCGAAGAATGGCCGACGGGAATGGTGGACATTCCATTCACGACCATCGTCCGAGCCTCCAGGGTGGGGTGGGGCACGCGTGTCGCGCGTGCCCTTGCCGGCGGACCTGCCAGCGGGTTAGCTCAGTCTAACCTTACTTAGGGGAGCCAGTCCATATCCGTCGCCGAAATCTGCCCATTCCGAGGTATGCCTTACCAAACGATGCACGTAGACACGCCATATTGGGGCCAGAATGGAACGTCCCCCGGGGCCGCTCGGTACTAGATTGGGGCGCGTCGGCAGCCCCGACGGCCGGATCTGACCGCCATCCCGCATGGCGTTCAGCCCGGTGCTCCAGTCAGGTCCACCCGCGACCGTTCAACCCACGACGGCACCCGATCCCCGGGTGTCGAAGGAGTGACCATGCAAGGCGATCCGGAAGTCATCAAACTCCTCAACGAACAATTGACGAGCGAACTCACCGCCATCAACCAATACTTTCTGCATTCCAAGATGCAGGACAGCTGGGGTTTCACCGAATTGGCGAAGCACACGCGCGACGAATCGTTCGAGGAGATGCGGCACGCGGAGGCCCTGACCGACCGCATCCTGATCCTGGACGGCCTGCCCAACTATCAGCGGCTCTCCTCCTTGCGCGTCGGGCAGACCCTGCGCGAGCAGTTCGAGGCCGACCTCGCCATCGAATACGAGGTGGTGGCCCGCCTGAAGCCGGCCATCCCGTTCTGCCGCTCGAAGGAGGACGCCACGTCGGCGAACCTGTTCGAGACGATCCTGGCCGACGAAGAGTTGCACATCGACTACCTCGAGACGCAACTGCAGCTCATGGACAAGCTCGGCGAGCAGTTGTTCGCCGCGCAGTGCGTGTCCCGCCCCCCGGGCGCGCTGGGCTGACACCCGGCGACGACCGCCGACATCCGACCCGTTGCGGCGGCGTCCGTCGAATTGGAACACGTTCCACTTTCGGGCGTGCGGGCGTAGCATCCCAGCATGAGCCGAATCGGATCCTTCGCCGACGACGACGCCGCCGCATGGATCGCCAACTCGCCCGACATCGGCACGGCGATGGCAGGTTTCACGCATGCCGTGTACACCAAGAATCGCCTGCCGTTGCGGGTGCGCGAGTTGGCGCGCATGGTCATCGCGCTCGACAACGAATGCGTGGTGTGCCAGAACACCCGGGACTCGGCAGGTGCCGCCGCCGGCGTCGACGAAGACCTCTACGACCACGCCGCCCAATGGCAGACGTGGCCGGGCTTCAGCGACCAGGAACGCGTGGCCGCCGAGTTCGCGCAGCGCTTCGCCGCCGATCACACGGGCCTGCGCGACGACGAGGAGTTCTGGGCGCGCTGCCGGGCGCAGTTCACCGACGAACTGCTGACCGATCTGGCGCTGTCGTGTGCGATGTGGCTGGGCATGGGACGGATGCTGCGGACCCTCGACATCGGACAGGCCTGCAAGATCACGCTGTAGCCAACCTCCGGCGCCGACAGACGGCACAATGGCCGACATGGCAGCCAACCGCGTCGCCGACCTGAAGACCCACGACGTCTCGACGATCCTCGCCACGGTGGTCAACCCGGCTGGTCTGGTGCACGCCAAGACCACTCCCGTGCACCGGATCGGCGCGTTCGCCGATCCCGGACTGGGGGCCAGCCCGGTATGGCACGTCTTCACCATCGATCAGAGCGGCATCGTGTTCGGGCCTCGAACGGGCGTGGTGGGCGATCTGCGCATCCGCATCGACGTCGAGGAACTGCACCTGCTGGGCGACGGCCTGGCCTGGGCGCCGGGCGCGTTCTTCGACCAGGACGGCAACCCGGACCCCCGGTGCAGCCGAGGTGTGCTGCGGCGCGTCGAGGAGCGCTTGGCGGCAGCGGGTTTCGACGCGCTGGTGGGCCACGAGATGGAGTTCGTGCTGGTGGCCCCCGACGGCAGCAGGCTGCCCGCGCACCTGTGGGCGCAGTACGGCCTGGCCGGGGTGCTGGAGTTCGAGGGGTTCGTCCGCGACGTCACCGAGGCCGCGGCGTCGGCGGGGGTGCTCGTCGAGCAGTTCCATCCCGAATACGGGGCCAACCAGTTCGAGATCTCGCTCGCTCCCCGCACGCCCGTGGCCGCCGCCGACCAACTGCTGCTGGCCAAGATCATCGTCGGCCGCGTCGCGCGGCGGCACGGGCTGCGCGTCAGCCTGTCGCCGGTGCCGTTCGCCGGTAGCGTCGGTTCCGGTGCGCACCAGCACTTCTCGCTGCGAACGGCGCAGGGGCCGGTGTTCTCCGACGGTTCGGGACCGGCGGGCATGACGAAGGTGGGCGGCGCGGCGGTGGCGGGCGTGCTGGCCGGTCTGCCAGGGGCCCAAGGCGTGTTGAGCGGATCCATCCTGTCCGGACAGCGCATGCTGCCCGGCCACTGGTCCGGTGCCACGCTGTGCTGGGGTACCGAGAACCGCGAGGCCGCAGTGCGATTCCTGCGCGGCGGACCCGGCAACCCGCACGGTGCGAACGTCGAGGTGAAGATCGTCGACCCGTCGGCCAACCCGTACTTCGCCAGCGCGACCATCCTGGGCCTGGCGCTCGACGGCATCGAGCGAGAACTGCCGCTGCCTGCCGAGGTGGACGTCGATCCCGCCGACCTCGACCCGGAACGTCGCGCCGCCGCGGGCATCACGACGCTGCCCACCGCGCAACCGGAGGTGATCGACGCGCTGGACTCCTCGGACGTCGTGCGCCGGATCCTCGGTGACGCGGCCGTCGACGCCATCGTCGCCGTGCGCCGCTACGAGTCCGACACCTACGGCTCGCGCACGGACGAGGAACTGGCCGACCAGTTCCGGCTGGCCTGGAGCGTGTAGGCGACCGCCGGCGTCTGCCCGCCGATGTCCGCCCGCCCGCTACACCTCGCCGGTGGCGTCGTACATCCAGGACATGTCCGCCGTGGCGAAGTCGGCCAGCCAGGACGGGGGAGCGTGGTTCGCCAGCGCGCCCATGTCCCAGTAGTCCTTCCACAGGCTCACCTTGTCGCCGACGACGCGATGCACCGACACGAACCGCAACACGGCGGATTCGCCGCTCTCCCAGTGCCATTCCTCGTGGTGCTCGTACATCACGTCACCGTCGACGGCCAGCAGCAGGCCGTCGAAGTTCTCGTAACCGGCCAGCGGCGCCAACCCGATCTTCAGCCGCTTCACGATGTCGTCGGGGCCCTTTGCCGCCGCCGTCGGCCCCACCGGCACGTCGAGGTAGATGCAGTCGTCCGTCAGGTAGGCCCGCAGCGTGTCCCAGTCCCGCGCCGACAGCGCTCGCCACAGACCGCGCACGGTGTCCTCGGCGGAGCGGGTGCCCCCGCCGTCGGGGACCGTCCGGACGGCCTCAGCCGACATGGGCCAGCTCGTCGCTCGGCAGCGCGGGTGCCCGGTGCGCGGCGCGCAGGAAGCGGCCCGTCCGCGTGCGGCCCACCATCTCCGTGGGCACACCGTGGTCGAACACCCTTCTGCCGCCGACGAACACCGCGGTCACCGTGGCATCGTTGCGGTTGACCATCCGGGGCAGACCCGCGTATTGCGCCACCGCCTCCTCGGCGTAGGCGTCCAGCGTCTCGTCGAGCCGTTCGGGGTCGATGATCGCGATGTCGGCGCGGTCACCGAGCCGCAGGTGACCGGCGTCCAGGCGGTACCAGTCGGCGAGTTCGCCGGTGAGGCGGTGCACGGCCCGTTCCGCCGTGAGGAACGGCGCGCCGTCGCGCTGCGCGTCGCGGACGTGCCGCAGCAGCCGCAGGCCCATGTTGTAGAACGCCATGTTGCGCAGGTGCGCGCCGGCGTCGGAGAACCCCATCTGCACCCCCGGGTCCCGGGCGAGCTTCTTGAGCACCTCGGGCCGATGGTTGGAAATCGTGGTGTGCCACCGCACCTCGCGGCCATGCTCGACCACGAGGTCCAGGAACGCGTCGACGGGGTGCACGCCACGACGGCGACCCACCTCGCCGAACGTCAGTCCCAGCACCGACGCGTCCGGGCACGCGACGATGTGCGCGTCGTAGAAGTCGCGGTGCCACACCCGCATGCCGAACCGGCTCTCGTAGTCCTTGCGGAACGCCCGCCGGTAGCCGGGGTCGCGCATCAACGCGTTGCGCCGCACCTCGTCGGCGAGGTGCAACGCGGCCGCGCCGGAACCGAACTCCTCGAACACCACGAGGTCGATGCCGTCGGCGTACACCTGGAACGGCACGGGCAGATGCTGCCAGCGGAAGTCGCCGCCGAGCGCGTTCACGAACCTGGCCAGCGGGCCCATCATCAGGATGGCGTACGGGTTGGACTTGACGTCGGCGGCCGACAACAGGCTGGTCTTGAGCGGGTTGCGCACCACGCCGACCGATTGCAGCACCTGCGAGAAGACGTTCAGCGGGTTGGCGATGTCCGGCCCGGACTGCAGCACCCGTCCCGCCCGCCGCAGCAACGCCTTCAGCCGGCGCAGCTCGCGCGCCTTGGCGTACGTCGACGGCAAGGTGCGCGAACGGCACGTCTGGCCGTCGAGCTTGTCGAAGAGCAGCTGCTGCGAGGACATCCCGACGAATCCCGCCCGCAGGGCCTCGGCCAGCATCCGTTCCAGCTCGGCCTGCTCGCGGCGGGTGGGGCGGACGTCCGAACGAGTCGCGCGTTCCAATCCCATGACGGCCGTGCGCATGTCGGAATGGCCGATGAACGCCGCCACGTTGGGGCCCAGCGGCCGCCGTTCGAGCGCGGCCACGTACTCGTCGCAGGTGGCCCAGTCCTTGTTGTGCTCGACGGCGGTGATGACGTGCTCGCGCGGGATGGCCTCCACGCGGCCGAACAGGTCGCCGGCCTCGGTGCCGTCTACGTGAATCGTCGACAGCGAACACGAGCCCAGCATCACCGTGGTGACGCCGTGGCGCAGCGATTCGGCGAGTGCGGGCCCTTCCAGGACCTCGACGTCGTAGTGCGTGTGGATGTCCAGCATGCCCGGGATCACCCACTGGCCGCTGGCGTCGACGACCTGCCCACAGCCGGTCTCGTCGAGGTCGGCGGCCGAGATCGCCACCACGTGACCGTCGCGAATGCCCAGGTTGCGCACCGCGGACGGGCCGCCGGTGCCGTCGAACCACAGCCCGTTGCGGATGATCGTGTCGTAGGTCACATCCTCATGCAACAGGGCCACTGGACCTCTGTCAACGGAATCGTGAACACTTCTGCGATTGTGTCTACCGCCGCCCCGACGCGGCCGCCCGTCACTCCTCGCCCCACGCGTCGGGTTGGCGGCCGTCGACGTCGGTGAAGCCGTACTCGCGCGCCAACCGCGCCGAAGACACCGACCGCTGGTTCCACCGCGCCCGGTGCGGATCCATCGCGACGGCCACGATGCCGCGGCCCACGAATCTCGGCGATTCCGAGGCGTCGAAACCCGGCGGCGCCACCGGGAAGCCGTCGTCGCGTCGCGGATCCATCGCGGACCGCCAATCATCCTCGCTCACACCGTAATTGGTCAGCATCATCTCCGAGCGCAGCCACCCCGGCGTCACCGACACCGCCGTCGCGCCGTAGGTCGCGAGATCGTGGCCCAGGCTGAAGGCCAGGCGATTCGCCGACACCTTCGCCAGGTCGTAGAACGTCGACACGCGATAGTGCTGCGCATTGAACTCGGCGGTGCCGTCGGTCACCTCCACCAGCAGCCCGCCCGGGCGGGCCACGACGAGTGGGAGCAGGCAGTGCGACGTGATGAGGTGCGAATCGACCCCCAGCCGCAGGATGCGCAAACCGGCGTCCAGGTCGTGCTCCCAGATCGGGCGGTGCCACGTCGGCGGCGCACCCTTGAGCACCTCGGCGCCCCACAGGTCGTTGACCAGGACGTCGATCGCCCCGTAGTCCGCGGCCACCCGGTCCGCCAGGGCCCGCACCTGGGCGACGTCCAGATGGTCGACGGGAATCGCGACGCCCACGCCGCCCAAGGCGTCGACCAGGCGGGCGGTCTCCTCGATGGTCTCCGGCCGGTCGTAGTCCGACTGCAGACGGTGCGTCTCGCTGCTGCGCCCCGTGCAGATCACCGTCGCCCCGGCCTCGCCGAGTGCCGCCGCGATGCCCCGCCCGGCCCCGCGCGTCGCACCCGCCACCACCGCGACGCGTCCGCGCAGGTCCGGCGCCCAGGATGGCAGTGCTGACGACATCGGCTCAGTATCGAGCCTCGCCGGGATTCGCCGGGCTGGTTCGGCGGAGACGGGCATACGGAGACGGGCATACTCGGTGGCGTGACCCCGCTGCAGCGCTACATCGCCGAGGAGATCGCCACCGATCACGTGGACGGCCTGCTGTCCCGACGGGAGGCGTTGCGGCGGATGGCGCTCATCGGCGTCGGGGCGACCGCGGCCGGCGCCCTGATCGCCGCCTGTGGCCAGGATCGCGGCGGCGCCTCGGGCTCGTCGTCGACCTCGCCGTCGGTTCCGTCGGCGGGCTCCTCGAGCTCGTCGGCGCCCACCGGTGCCCCGGCCGCACCGCCCCCGGGCGCGGACGCCGAACTGCCCACCGCGGCGATCACGTGGCCCGGCCCGGACGGGGAGCTGCAGGGTGCCTGGGTGGCCGCGGGCGAACCCAGGGGCGCGATCCTGGTGATCCACGAGAACAAGGGCCTCACCGACTGGACGAAGTCGGTGGCCGGGCGCTTCGCGGGCATCGGGTACTCGGCACTGGCCATCGATCTGCTGTCCGGCCGAGGTGGGACGGCTCGGTTCACCGATCCCGCGGAGGCCACCGCGGCACTGGCCGCCATCACCCCGGAGCAGTTCGTGGCGAACCTGCGCTCCGGGGTCGACGAGCTGGCGCGGCGGGCCCCCGGTACCAAGCTCGCCGTCATCGGATTCTGCATGGGCGGCGGGCTGGCCTGGCAGCTGCTGGCCGCGGGCGAGCCGCGGCTGGCGGCGGCGTTCCCGTTCTACGGCCCGCTGCCCGACGGCGCGGACTTCGCCGGGTCGAAGGACGTTGCGGTGCTTGGGTTCTACGGCGAGAAGGATGCCCGCGTCAACGCCACGCGCGACGCTGCCGAGCAGGCACTCACCAAGGCCGGCATGGTGCACGAGCTGGTGGTCGAACCCGGCGCCGACCACGCGTTCTTCAACGACACCGGCCAGCGTTACGACCCGACCGCCGCCGCCGACGCGTGGCGCCGCGTGGGGGACTGGCTGAGCGCGCACGTCGGCTGACACGCCTCGCGGGCAGCCGTGTTCGCCGCGCGTTCACCACGGCGATCGCCGCCCGTTCGCCTACGGTCGTGTGGGCGGGCTGTGATCGCTGCACATGCGGGTGATCCAGGTGGCGAACTTCTACGGGCCGCGCTCGGGTGGGTTGCGCACCGCGGTCGACCGCCTCGGCGCCGAGTACTGCGCGTCCGGGCACGAGGTGCACCTGGTGGTCCCCGGGGCGTCGGTGCAGACGTGCCGGCTGGCGTCGGGCGTGCTGCGGACGTCGCTGCCCGCCCGACTGATCCCCTTCACCGGCGGCTACCGGGCCGTATCGCCCGGCGCCGTGACCCGGCTGCTGGAGCGGCTCCGACCGGACGCCATCGAAGTGTCCGATCGGCTGACCCTGCGGTCGCTGGGCCGGTGGGGCGCCGCCAACGGCGTGGCCACGGTGATGATCTCGCACGAACGGTTGGACCGCCTCGTCGGGCAGGTGCTGCCGTCGCCGATGGCCACGAGGGTGGCCGACGCCGCCAACCGCCGCACCGCCGCCGAGTACGACGCGGTGGTGTGCACCACCGCGTTCGCGCGCGAGGAGTTCGACCGCATCGGGGCCGCCAACGTCGTGACGGTGCCGCTGGGCGTCGACCTCGAACGGTTCCATCCGCGCAGGCACAGTCGGGCCGAGCGCAGCCGGTGGGCCACACCGGATCAGACGCTGCTGGTGCACTGTGGTCGGCTCTCGGTGGAGAAGCACGTGCATCGCAGCATCGACACCGTGGCCGCGCTTCGTGATTCGGGTGTCGACGCGCGTCTGGTGGTGGTTGGAGAGGGGCCGCTACGCCCCCGATTGGAGCGTCGGGCGGCGCGGCTTCCCGTCGACTTCACCGGGTTCATCCGGTGCCGGGACACCGTGGCGACCATGCTCGCCTCCGCCGACGTCGCACTGGCGCCGGGGCCGCACGAGACCTTCGGGCTGGCCGCCCTGGAGGCGCTCGCCTGCGGCACCCCGGCCGTGGTGTCCAAGACCTCGGCGCTGGCCGAGATCCTCACCACCGACAGCGGCGTGGCCGCCGACAACGACGCGACGGCCATCGCCCGTGCCGTGCGCACGGTCATCGGCAGGCCCGAGGGTGCGCGTCGGCGCGACGCGAGGCGGCGGGCCGAGCAGTTCCCGTGGCCGCGGTCGGCGGCCGGGATGTTGACGGCGTTGGGTGCCACGCCGGCTGCAGGGGATGGCCGGGGCTGACGCCGCGCGTGGGCGTTTGAGGGCATCCGTTCCAGGGCACCCGCAGAATCAGCAGGTACGTCAATACGCGTGATCATCGCGGGAAACGTCCGGGGCGTGCCGCCGATACGAAGGAGCCCGTCATGTCCACCACCGCCTGGATCGTCATCGGGATCGTCGCCGTCGTCGCGGTGCTCGCCATCGCCTTCGCCGCACGCGCGGCCACCATGCGCAAGCGTCGCGCGGAAGCCGACCGGATCCGGCAGGAGGTCGACGAAGAGGGCAAGCGTCTCCAACGGCGCGAGGCCATCGCCGCCGAGACCGAGGCCAAGGCCCGCGCGGCCCAGGCCGAAGCCGAGGCCAAGGCGGCGGAGGCGGCGCGCCTGCAGGATCGGGCGAGCACCCACCGCGAGGCCGTGGACAGCACGCGTGACGAACTCGACGAGCGCCGCGAGCGTGCCGACGCCCTGGATCCCCGGACGAAGAACGCTGCGCGCCAGCGGGACTCGGCAGACGACGTGGCCCACGGCTCGGCCGAGGCGTCCGATCGCGTCGTGATCGACGGCGACCCGCAGGCGCGCCACGTCGCGCGCTGACCGCCGGAGGTCAGGCCGGCGGTGTCCACCCGACGGGAAGTCGCTTGATCCCGTGGATGAACGCCGACTGCAGCCGATCCGGCTCGGCGGTCGCCACCAGGTCCGGGATCTGCCGGTGGATCTCCTCGAACGCCACGGTGATCTCGCGCCGGGCCAGGTTGGCGCCCAGGCAGAAGTGGGCACCGCCACCCCCGAAGCCCAGGTGCGGATTGGGGTGCCTGCGCACGTCGAACGTCCACGGGTCGGCGAACACCGACTCGTCACGGTTGGCCGAGCCGTACCACAGCGTCACCTTGTCACCCTCGGCCAACGACACCCCGCCCAACTGCACCGGACGCGTCACGGTGCGGCGCATGTAGCTCACCGGTGATGCCCACCGCACGATCTCCTCGACCGCCGTCGGCGCGACGGCGGCGTAGTCCGACCACCACAGCGCGCGCTGCTCGGGGTGGCGGCTCAACGCCACCACCCCGTGGGTGATGGCGTTGCGGGTGGTCTCGTTGCCCGCCACCACTAGCAGGATGAAGAACGACGCCACCTCGGCCGACGACAGCCGCTCCCCGTCGAGTTCCGCCTGCACCAGGCTCGTGGTCAGGTCGTCGGCGGGGTTTTGCCGACGGTCGTCGGCGAGGGCGGTGGCGTAGGCGCCGATGTCCATGGCGACGCGGAAGAACTCTTCGAAGTCGGTCGTGATGTCCGGATCTCCGAAACCCAGGATCACGTTGGTCCACGTGAAGATCCGATCGTGGTCGCGCTCCGGGATCCCCATCATGTCGCAGATGACCTGCAGGGGCAGCGGACCGGCGAGGTCGCTCACCAGCTCACCCGCGCCGTCGGGGTGCCCGGCCACGAGGCCGGCGACGAGCCGGCGGGCCCGGTCGCGCACCGAGTCCTCGATCACGGCCAGGACCCGCGGGGTGAAGGCGCTACGCACGATGTTGCGCAGCCGCGCGTGCCGCGGATCGTCCATCGCGATCATGGAACCGAAGTACTCTGCGAGTTCGGGCGTCTGGTCACCGATCGTGATGCCCCCGGCCGAGCTGAAGACGTCCGGATGGCGGCTGGCGAACAGCACGTCGGCATGCCGCGTCACCGCCCAGTGCCCGCGGCCCTGCGCCATCCCGTCCACCAGGAACTCGGAGTGGAGGGACACCGGCGCCTCGCGCCGCAGCGCCGCGAACGCACCGTCGCGGGCGTCGTCGTCGCGGGCCCAGAAGTCCCAGTCGCCCAGGTGCACGTCGGCCGCCGACACCAGCTCGGGGGCCACACCGTTGACCCGCGTCGCGATCGTCACGTCGCCTCACCACCTGCACCCTCGCAGCGTCATTGCCCGTCGCCGAGGGTAACCCCGCGTTCGCGGCCGGGGCGCGGATCAGGGCCGGGCTTCGTGCCCCGGTTGCCCGTGGGTGCGCCGCTGCTCCTTCATCCCGGCCTCGTGCGCATGCCGCACGCCGTGCGTCAGGGCGTCCCGCAGCCGTCGCTCGTGGGAGCGGATCTGCGTCCAGTAGCCGTCGTCGAACTCCTCGACCACCTGGAACGTCCACCGCCCGGGCAACACGTTGAGTCCGACCATCTCGGTCTCGAGGCGCTGCGCCTCGTCGTCGTGGCCGGCGTCGCGCAGGGCGTCGCACGCCTCCCCGACGACGAGGTCGGCGTGCCCCATCAGCTGGTGGAACTCGTAGAGGTGACCGCGGGCCCGTTCCACGTACTCGAGCGCCTCGGACAGCTTGCCGACCGCGGCGATGGTGTCGTCGGAGACGCCCGGCGGCTTGCGGTCGAGGCCGTAGCGGTCGTCGTCTGCGCGGAGAGGGGATTCTGGCTGCGCCACGTGCTCGCAGTACCCGCATCGTGCTGCGGCCAACCGCGCCGCTGTGGTGGCGCCGGGCGGCCCGGACGACCTCGTCTTCGGTCGAGGTGGCCGGGATCAGCGGTAGACCAATCCGGACAACCGTGATGCCAGGGCGCGGGTGACCGGGGGCGTGCGGCCGACGGTGCTCAGCACGGCGTTGCGGATCGGACGAAGGGGGCGCGGCACGGTCGCCAGGCGCGTGAGGCGGTCGGTCAGCGCGATGACCTGCCGGGCGATCGGCCGCCGGGTCGTCGCGTAGTCGTCGAGCAGCGCGTCGGGACCACCGGCGAGAACGACCGTCAGCGCGTCGGCGAGGGCCACGGCGTCCTGGATGCCCAGGTTCATGCCCTGTCCGCCTGCGGGACTGTGCACGTGCGCGGCGTCCCCGGCGAGCATGACGCGGCCCGCACGGTAGGTGTCGGCGACGCGGTGGTGGATGCGGAACCGCGAACCCCAGGAGACGTCGGTGACGACGATGCCGCCGGGCCCCCTGGCGTCCAGCAGCGCCTGCACCAGGTCCGTCCCGGGCTGCTCGGGAGCGTCGTACGGCGGCGCCGAAGTCAACGGGTGTTGGCTTACGCTGGTCGGGTGGGAACGAAAGCGGATCGGACCAGGGCGGCCATCCTGGCCGCGGCGCGGGAGAGGTTCGCCGAGGTGGGCTACGAGGCCGCGACGATCAGGACCATCGCCGCCGACGCGCACATCGATCCCTCGATGGTGATCCGCTACTTCGGTAGCAAGGACCGACTGTTCGCCGCGGCCGCCGACTTCGACCTGCGGTTCCCCGACCTGTCCGACGTGCCCCCGGACCGCTTGGGCGTCACGCTGGTCCGCCACTTCCTGTCACGCTGGGAGGACGACGACGCCCTGGTGGTCCTGTTGCGGTCGTCGACCACCAATTCCGAAGCGGCGCAACGCATGACCGACATCTTCGCCGGCCAACTCCTGCCTGCGATCGCCAAGGTGGTACCCGACGACGCCCCGCGCCGCGCCGGCCTGCTCGCCACTGCGATCCTCGGAATGGCGTTGTGTCGTTTCGTGCTTCGCCTACCACCGGTCGTCGACCTGCCTCGAGACGAACTCGTGGACTGGCTGGGCCCCACCGTGCAGCGCTATCTCACCGCCCACTAGTCCCGTCGGGCGCTGACCTGCGGTTACGCCGGTCGCGACCACACGCGGGTAACGCCGCGGGGCCGACCGTCGATAGTCGAACGGGGGTCACGAAGGAGAGCTACGTGATCGGCCGGCGTTCAGGGCGCTGACCGGTCACGGGGTAGGAGTGACATGACGAAGAAGATGGGAAAGACGTCCACGCTGGTCGCCACCGCCGTCGTCGCGGCCGGCCTGGGACTCGGCTCCGCGGCCGCGGCCATCCCGGTGGCCTCGGCTGCGCCCGTTGCCCCGGTGCCGCTCAAGCCCGGGCACGGCAACGACCAGTACTGCCCGCCCTGGTGCGGCGACGATCCTGGACGGGGTCACGACCACCAGTGGGACGACCGGGGCCCGGGGCCGGGCAAGGGGCCCGACAAGGGGCCCGACAAGGGGCCGTGGTGGGCCAACAACCCGCACCCGTGGTGGGACGACCGCAACGGCCCGCCGCCGTGGGGATGGGGCCCACCGCCGCCGCTGCAGTGGAACGGCGGTCCGCTGCCGCCACGCGTGAACTATTGGGGCTACGACCTGCCGACCGTGTGGGACGACGGCAACCGACAGTGGGGCATCTGGCTGTTCGGCCAGTGGATCCCGATCTTCGGGGTGGGCGTCAACTGACGTCGTCGGCCTCGACCCGGGGCGCCGTGGGTGCTTCGCCACCCGCGGCGCCCGTGGGGCGGGGGTTGCCGGCGACCCGTCCTACGCCTCGGCGGGGTTCTCCACGTCGTTCTCCACGACGGCCTTGATGCGTTCCAGCGTTCTGCGCATGTCGCGAGCGTTGCGGCGCCGTCGAAGCTGGCCGCCGAAGAGGCCGAACAGGGTGGTGACCACACCCTCGGGCATGTGGAACGACTCCGTGACGTCGGTGCCCGAGGCCGTCGGCTCGAAGCGGTAGTGCCAGTTGTTCACCGGACGATCGCCGACCAGCACCTCGAACCCGAACTCGCGGCCGGGATCGCATGCCGTGACGCGGCACGTCGTCCAATAGACGGGCCCGATCTCGTTGCGCCGCACGTGGCCGCGAAACCTCGCACCGAGCGTCGGTCCCGTCGCGCCGTCGAGCCACTCGGCTTCGAAGGTCTCGGGGGAGAACCGGCCCGTGTTGCGGACGTCGGCCACCAGATCCCAGATGCGTCGTGCCGGTGCCGACATCGACACCGTGACGGATGCCTTCATGACGTTCCTCCTCGCCGAACCCGTACTCGTCACCCCAAGGTGTACACGTGGTCGGGGCTGATGACTCGGGTGATCGCGTTCGCGACCACGGTGCTCGGGTCCCCGTCCGGGGTGGCGGCGCTCCCATTGAGCAACACCACCATCGTGGTGGGACCGTCGGCCAGGCGTGCCACCACGGTCTGATAGCCCGGCAGGCTGCCGTTGTGTCCGACCCAGCCTGCGAGGTCGAACAGCCCCAGGCCGTAGCCGTAGTGCGGGGGGAGCGTCGGCAGCGAGACGGTCTCGAGCCGCTGCCGGTGCGTCTCGGGCGTCAGCAGCGCGCCGGCTCCCAACGCCGCGGCCCAGGCGCGCATGTCGTCGAGGGTCGAGGTCATCGCGCCGGCGGCGCCGGCCCAGCTGGGGTTCCAGTCCGTGGTGACGGCCTCGTCGTCGCCCACCTTCAGGTACCCCTGGGCGTGCGGGTCCTCGAACTCGGTGCCCACCGGAAAACCGGTGTGCCGCAGGCCCAGTGGGTCGGTGATGCGGGTGCGTACGTGGTCGGCGAGGGGCAGCCCGCCGACCTCCTCGACGATGATTCCCAGCAGCACGGTGTTGGTGTTGGAGTATTCGAAGTCGTCACCCGGCGCGAACGACACGGGGCGAGCGAACGCGATGTCCAGCAACTCGCGCGGGCAGAAGTGGCGCTGCGGGTCGGCGAAGAGCTGGGCGGCGAATGCCGTCGACGTGCTGTAGTTGGGCAACCCGCTCTGCATCCGGGCCAGGTGCCGCACCGTGATCCGGTCGCCGCCCGGCACGCCGTCGACGTAGTCGGCGACGGAATCGTCGAGCCGAATCTCGCCGTCGTCGACCAGTTGCAGCACCGCGGTGACCGTGAACGTCTTGGTAACGCTGCCGATCCGGTGGTGAACGTCGGTGCGCATCGGCTCGCCGGTCGCGGTGTCGGCCACCCCGAACGCCCTCGTGTAGGCGTCGTGGCACCTCCACACGCCCACGACGGCACCCGCGACGCCCGTCGCCGGCAGCGCCTCGGTGACGGCGGCGTCGAGGCGCGCGGTCGGCAGCAGACGGCGGGCGGTCGGGGTCATCGGGGTCCCGTCTGCGAGGTGGGCGGTCGACGTCACCATCATCGCCGACCGTCGGCTACCGGGGCGAGGCCACGAGGTTCACTGGAGGCGATGAAGATTCGATTCGGCGTCGGCCTGGCGGGCGACGTGTCGCACGCCGGGCTTGCCGACCTCGTCGACCGGCTCGAAGCGCTCGGCGTCGACTCGCTGTGGTTCTCCGAGCTGCCGTACGCCGACGCGATCGATCCCGTCGTCGGGATGTCCCACGCCCTGGCCCGCACCACCCGGTTGAAGGTCGGCTCGTCGGTGGCGGTGCTCCCCGGACGCCACCCCGTCCAGGTCGCCGCGCAGTTGGCGTCGTTGGCGGCGCTGGCCCCCAAGCGCGTCCTGCCGGTCTTCGGGCTGCAGCCCGCGTCGGCGGCCGAGCGTGCCGCGTTCGTGGTGCCCGAGGGTCGCCGTGCGGCGGTGTTCGACGAGTCGCTGCGGCTGTTGCGGACCGCTCTGCACGACGGGGGGCCCTTCCACGGCGAGTTCTTCTCCTTGGAGTCGACGGCCGTCGCCCCGCGGCCGGTGGTTCCGCTCGACATCTGGTTGGGCGGATCGGCGCCTGCGGGCTTGAGACGCATCGGCCGCTTGGCCGACGGGTGGCTGGGCAGCTTCCTGCGTCCCGACGAGGCGCGCCGTGGCCGGGAACTCATCGAGGACGCGGCTGCCGACGCCGGCCGCCGGATCGACGACGATCACTACGGCATCAACCTGGCCGTCAGCCCGGGCCGCCACGACGACGCGCTGCTGGCGGCGGTCGCCAAGCGTCGACCCGACGTCGACCCGACCGAACTCGTCGCCGTCGACTGGCCGCAGTTGCATCGGCGGATCGACGCGTTCGTCGACGCGGGGCTGTCGAAGTTCGTGATCCGGCCCGCGGGCGGGGACGTCGCGGACTTCGCGGAGCGGTTCGCGCGGGAGTTGCTCCCGCGGCAGAACTGACGTGACGGTGACGTTCGCGTGACCCGGGGTCGCGGGAGGGGCTGCCAGCAAAGCAAATTGGTTAGCCGCACGAAACAAAGGCGTCGCAGGTCAGCGCCGCTGCGCCGCGCCTCTCGGCGCCGCGCACACGCTAACCTGCCGATTGGTTCGGGGCTTTGCCGCTCAGGTAGTGTGCATAGACTGCCGCATCGGGTATGGGGAAGGCTTCAAAAAACGGGGCCTCGGAAGAACCACCACGACTCAAGAGTCAGAGGCCAGGACTTGCCAGATACGAACATGTCAGACACCACGACGAGCGGCGGCGACGCGTTGGAGCCGCACTTCGAGGACGTGCAGGCGCACTACGACCTCTCCAACGAGTTCTTCCAGCTCTTCCTGGATCCGACGCAGACCTACAGCTGCGCCTATTTCGAGCGCGACGACATGACGCTCGAGGAAGCGCAGATCGCCAAGATCGACCTGTCGCTGGGGAAGCTGGGCCTGCAGCCCGGCATGACGCTGCTGGACATCGGCTGCGGCTGGGGCGCGACGGTCAACCGGGCGCTGGAGAAGTACGACGTCAACGTCATCGGCCTGACGCTCAGCCGCAACCAGCAGTCACACGTGCAGCAACTGCTCGACGCCTCGGAGAGCCCACGGAGCAAGCGCGTGCTGCTGTCGGGGTGGGAGCAGTTCGACGAGCCCGTCGACCGCATCGTCAGCATCGGCGCGTTCGAGCACTTCGGTCGCGACCGCTACGACGACTTCTTCAAGATGGCGTACTCGGTGCTGCCGGACGACGGCGTGATGCTGCTGCACACCATCATCAAGCCGTCCGACGAGGAATTCGCCGCCAGCGGGCTGCCGGTCAACATGAAGCTGCTGCGGTTCTCGAAGTTCATCATGGACGAGATCTTCCCGGGCGGAGACCTGCCGAAGCCCGACGTCGTCGAGGCCCATGCCGCGAAGGTGGGCTTCGAGCTGACCCGCGCTCAACGGCTGCGGCTGCACTACGCGCGCACCCTCGACATCTGGGCCCAGGCGCTGGAATCCCGCAAGGACGAGGCCATCGCCATCCAGTCGGTCGAGGTGTACGAGCGCTACATGAAGTACCTCACCGGCTGCGCGGACCTGTTCCGCGACGGCTATACCGACATCTGCCAGTTCACGCTGCAGAAGTAGCCTCACCGTCGGCACCCGAGACGCACCTCGCCGCTAGCACGCGGCGGGGTGCGTCTCGCAATATGGGGTGAGACCGCGGAAGCGAAGGAGCCAGATGAATCTCGTCACCCTCGCCGACGTCCGCACGGCCGCGGACCGAATCCGGCCGTTCGTCGTCAGGACGCCACTGGTGCCTGCGCCGTGGGCCCGCCGGGACACCGATCAGCTGTGGCTCAAACCCGAGAACCTGCAGCCCATCGGTGCTTTCAAGGTGCGCGGCGCGTTCAACGCCCTCGCCGCGCTCGACCCCGCCACGCGGGCCAGGGGCGTGGTCGCCTACTCCAGCGGCAACCACGCCCAGGCCGTTGCCCACGCGGCGGCGACGTACGGCATCGCGGCCACCATCGTCATGCCCGAGGAGACGCCGAGGGTCAAGATCGACGCCACCCGCGGGTGGGGCGCCGACGTCGTGCTGTGCGGGGCCGGGCAGCGCGAGACCGTCGCGGCACGGGTCGTCGACGACACCGGCGGGGTGTTGATCCCGCCCTTCGACCACCCCGACGTCATCGCCGGGCAGGGCACCATCGGCCTCGAGATCGCCGAGGATCTGCCCGACGTCCAGACCGTGCTGGTCCCGGTCAGCGGCGGGGGACTGTGCTCCGGCATCGGCGTGGCGGTGCGGGCCGCGTGCCCGGGCGCGCGCATCGTCGGGGTCGAGCCCGAGTTGGCGGCCGACACGGCCGAGGGCCTGCGCGTGGGTCATCGGGTGGACTGGCCGGTCTCCGAGCGCAACCGCACCATCGCCGACGGCCTCCGCTCCCAGCCCTCCGAGCTGACGTTCGCGCACCTGCGGCACGTGCTCGACGATCTGGTCACGGTGTCCGAGGACGACATCCGCGCCGCGGTGCGCGAGCTGGCATTGCGCGCACACCTGGTGGCCGAGCCCAGCGGGGCCGTCGCCCTGGCGGCCTACCGCAGCCTCGCGGGGCCGTTGGGGCGCACCGTCGCGGTGCTCTCCGGCGGCAACCTGGACCCGGCTCTGCTGCGCGACATCCTGGCGGGCTGACCGGCGTCAGTGCACGCCCTCCATGAGCCGGCTGATCCATCCCGACAGCGCGAACACCACCACGCCCACCGCGATGGCCACGGCGCCGAGGATGCCGAAGTAGGCGAACTCGCGGTCGGCGGAGTAGTACTTCGCCAGCACGCCCGACATCGACGTCCCCAGGCCCACGGAGAAGAAGTAGAGCGCCATCATCTGGGCGCGGAACGCGTGCGGTGCGAGCTTGGTGGTGACCGCCAGACCGATGGGGGACAGCATCAGCTCCGACACCGCGAACACCGCCATGATCGCCACGATCAGCAGCGCGGGCACCGCCCGCCCGGTGGTGCCCGCCATCGGCAGGAACAGCAGGAACGCCGCGCCCATCCCGATGACGCCGTAGGCGAACTTGCGGGGCGTGGTGGGCGCACGGTTGCCCAGCCGCGTCCACATCGCGGCGAACACGGGTGACAGCAGGATGATCCACACCGGTTCGATCGAGCCGATCCAGCTCGACGGCGCCGTCCAGCCGAAGATCGACCAGTTCATCCGCTCGTCGGAGTACACCGCCAGCACGGTGAAGATCTGCTGAAACAAGGACCAGAACACCGCGTTGGCGACGAACAGCGGGATGAAGGCGCGCACGCGCACCTTCTCGACCGGTTCGACCTTGGCGCTGGAGAGCATCACGGCGAAGTAGGCGATCGAGGCGACGACGATGATGCCGGTGGTGATCTGCGACAGGTTGGCCAGGGCCACGAGGCCCGTGGTCAGCGCGACGCCGATCACGACCAGCACGACCACCGCGGCCGCCACGTAACGCACGATCTCGTGGCGCGGCAGCGGGTTGGGCACCTCGCGGCCGTGCTCGCCGAGGTTGCGGCGGAAGGCGACGTACTGGGCGAGGCCCAACGCCATGCCGATGGCCGCGGCGCCGAAGCCGTAGTGGAAACCGAGGTGGGTCTGCAGCAGGCCGGTCAGCAGCGGTCCGATGAAGGCACCGAGGTTGATGCCGAGGTAGAACAGGGTGAAGCCGCCGTCGGCGCGGGCGTCGCCCTTGTCGTAGAGGGTGCCGAGCAGCGACGACGCGTTGGCCTTGAGGGCGCCGGAGCCCAGCGCCACCAGGGTCAGGCCGACGCCGACGCCGGTGAGTCCCGGCAGGATGGCCAGCGCGACGTGGCCGAGCATGACCACGACGCCGCCGTAGAACACGGTGCGTTCCATGCCGAGCAGGCGGTCGGCGATCCAGCCGCCGAGCACGGTCGACAGGTACACCAGGCCGCCGTAGGCGCCCACGATCCCGGTGCCCGTGGCCTGCGGCAACCCCAGCCCGCCGTCGGTCACCGAGTAGTACAGGTAGTAACCCAGGATGGTGAGCATCCCGTAGAACGAGAACCGTTCCCACAGCTCGACGCCGAACAGGTTGACCAGGCCGATGGGATGACCGATCACCGTCCGCCCGGCTCGTACGGGTTTCGTGGAGTGCGTTGACATGGGGGCCACCCTGCCACGATCGCCGACCCGCTACCCGATTTCGACGGCTGCCGGAGCGTCGCTCGGTGGAGGCCGCCCAGGTGCCCGCTGATGAGGCCCGCCACGGCCCACGCCACGGCGCGACCGCGACGGCGATGCCGCCGAGGATCCCGGAGTAGGCCATGTCGTGGCCGGGGATGCTGGGCATCCCGCGAAGCGAAAACCGTTCCCACGGCTCGACACTCGCCACGTTCATCAGCCCGGCGGGATGTCCGAGGACGGCGCGCCCGCGGGGTGGGGACGCCGGGGCGATGACGGTCACGGGCAGCGGCTCGTCACGTCCGAGGCGGCCGCCGGGGCCGGCGCGGCGGCCGATCCCCGATCGAGCCGGAACCCACGATGGCGGGTAGTCTCTTGCGACGAAGGGCTCCGAAGGGATGTACGTGGACGCGGTACTCGGCTTGTCGATGACGTCGTCGTCCGTTGGTCTGGTCCTCGTCGAAGGCCTCGACGGCGATGGCGCCACGATGGACGGCAACGCGTTCGGTGCCCTCGACGGCGCCGTTCACACCTCCGAGCAGGCCACGGCCGCCATTCGACGTTCCCGGGACCTCGCGGAGTCGCGCGGGCTGCGGTTGCATTCCATCGGCGTGACGTGGAGTCAGGACGCCGACGCCGAGGCGTCGATGCTGGTGCGGTCGCTGTCGGAGGCCGGGTTCGACAACGTGGTGCCCATCCGGATGCCGGAGGCCACCGAGGCGCTCGCCAGGGGGATCGCGGAGGTCATCGGCCACGAGAGCACCGCGGTGTGCGTCGTGGAGCCCGGTGCGGTCGTCGCCCTGGTGGTACGGGCCGACGGTGCCGTCCAGACCGCGTTCAACCACGCCGTGGACGGCGACGAGGACCTGATCGGTTGGCTGTCGACGGTCTTCACCAAGGCGGATTGGCAGCCCGAGGCGCTGGTCCTCGTCGGCTCCGACAGCGGCCGGTTCGCGCCTCTCGTGCCCACGCTCGAGGACGTCCTGTCCGTGCCGGTGTTCGCACCCGCCGAGGCCCAGCTCGCGCTGGCGCGGGGGGCGGCGCTGGCGTCCGCCCACACGGCCGCGGGCCTCGACGACGTGACCAGCGCGTTCGTCGCCTACGCCAGGACGTCACCCGCCACGCCGTCGCGCCGTGGCCTCGTTCCCGTCGGCGCGGCGACGATGCTCGTCGCCGGCGTGGTGACGTTCGTGGTGTCGGTGTCGGTGGCGGTCAGCCTGCAGCTGTCGCCGCGGCACGAGGCGCCCCGGGCCGCGACGCCCGCGGTGGCGGCCGCACCCGAGGCGCCCGTCGCC